>DATNNS010000022.1:0-20769 GCA_035601715.1 Rhizomicrobium sp. | reverse complement strand
TGGTTGTCGATACCGCGCACGGCCATTCCAAAGGCGTGCTGGATGCGATCACGCGCATCAAGAAGGAATCCAACTACACACAGATTCTCGCGGGCAACATCGCGACAGCAGAAGGTGCGAAGGCGCTGATCGATTCCGGCGCGGATGCGGTGAAGGTGGGCATCGGTCCCGGCTCCATCTGCACCACGCGCGTGGTTGCGGGCGTCGGCGTTCCGCAATTGACGGCGATCATGGACGCGGTGGACGCCGCGCGCAAAACCGGCACGCCGGTGATCGCGGACGGCGGCATCAAATATTCCGGCGATCTGGCGAAAGCGATCGCGGCGGGCGCCGACGTCGCCATGGTGGGCTCGCTGCTCGCCGGCACCGAGGAAGCGCCGGGCGAGGTGTTCCTCTATCAGGGCCGTTCCTACAAAGGCTATCGCGGCATGGGCAGTCTCGGCGCGATGGCGCGCGGCTCGGCCGACCGCTATTTCCAGGCGGAAGTGAAAGACACGCTCAAGCTGGTGCCCGAAGGCGTCGAAGGGCAGGTGCCCTACAAGGGACCGGTGGGCAGCGTCGTGCACCAGGTCATCGGCGGCCTGCGCGCCGCGATGGGCTACACCGGCTGCAAGGACATCGCCGCGTTCCACAAGAACGCCAAGTTCGTCCGCATCACGGGCGCCGGATTGCGCGAGAGCCATGTCCACGACGTGGTCGTGACGAGAGAGGCGCCGAACTATCCGGGCGGGCAGTAAAACCCTGACCATCCTTCTCGTCGCCTCGCTCGCGTTCGCCGCCACCATGCTGGGTGGGGTCTTCGCGCTTCGCTTTCGCGACAACCTGCATCTGATCCTCGGTTTTTCCGCCGGCGCGGTGGTCGGCGTGGCGCTGTTCGATCTGTTGCCGGAGGCGATAAAGCTCACGGATGATCCGGCGCGGCTGGCGCTGTTCGTCGCGGGCGGCTTCGTCGCCTATCTGGTGATCGACCGCCTCGTGCTGCTTCATCCGCACACGGATGACCACGATCACGGCCTGCAATTTCGCGGCGCGATGGGCGCGCTGACGCTTTCGGCGCACAGTTTCCTCGACGGCGTCGCGATCGGCGTCGGCTTCCAGGCGTCCACGGCAGTGGGATTGATCGTGACGGCGGCGGTGATCACGCATGATTTCTCCGACGGCATCAACACGGTGAGCTTCATCCTCAAAAGCGGCGGCGGAATGCGGCGCGCGCTGCCCTGGCTGATCGTGGACGCGCTGGCGCCGGTGCTGGGCGCGGCCTCGACCTTGCTGTTCCGTATTCCGGCGGCCGCCATCGGCCCGGTGCTGGCGGTATTCGCGGGCAGCTTCCTCTATCTCGGCGCCAGCGATCTCATCCCGGAAAGTCACCACGGCCATCCGCGCGCCGCCACGACGGTGATGACGCTGCTGGGTGCGGGCGTGCTCTACGCCGCGGTGTGGCTATCGAGCCGGTGAGCGCGGCTCTTCTACGATCAGCCGCGAGCCCCGCTCATAGGTCACATAGCGCCACAGCCACTGGATTGCGACAAGCAGGCGGTGCTGGAAGCCCACCAGCAGATAGACATGGATCAGCGCCCAGAAGCTCCAGGCGAACCAGCCTTTCAGCCGCCACCAGCCGAAATCGAACACCGCGGCGTGACGCCCGATGATCGCGGTGTTGCCGCGGTTGTGGAAACGGAACGGCGCCGGCGCGACACCGGACCGGATCTTCTTCGCCAAGGCGCGGCCGAGATAATCGCCTTCCTGCTTGGCGACTTGCGCGAGGCCGGGCAGCGGCTTGCCGTCTTCGCCTTTCGCCAGCGCGAGATCGCCCAGCACATAGACGTTCTCAAGCCCCGGCACGGACAGATCGGGATTGACCGCGACGCGTCCGGCGCGGTCAGTCTCCACGCCGAGCAGGCGTCCCGCGCTCGACGCCTTGACGCCCGCGGCCCAGATCGCGATGCCGACGCCGATCTCCTCGCCGGCGGCGGTGATACTGTGATCGGTGATGCGCTCGACGGCGCAATCGGTACGTACGGTGACGCCGAGCGTGCCGAGCTTCTTCAGCGCGTAATCGGCGAGATCGTCGGGGAACGCGGTCAGGATGCGCGGGCCGGCTTCGAGCAGCAGCACCGTCGCGGTCTCCGCATGAATGGCGCGGAAGTCGCGCACCAGCGTGTAGCGCGCCAGTTCCGCGATGGAGCCCGCGAGCTCCACGCCGGTCGGCCCGCCGCCGATCACCGCGATGGTCATCAGCCGGCGCTGCTCGGCCGGGTCGCGCGACATCTCGGCGCGCTCGAACGCGAGCAGCAGGCGAGAGCGGATCTGACGTGCATCCTCGATGGTCTTGAGGCCGGGCGCGAATGCCTCCCAATCGTCATGGCCGAAATAGGAATGCGTGGCGCCGGTGGCGATGACGAGATAATCGAACGGCACGTGCGTGCCGCTGGCGAGGCTGACGCGGCGCGCCGCGCGGTCGATGCCGGTCAGCGCGTCGAGCCGCACCTCCACGCTGGGATAGGAATGCAGCATCTTGCGGATGGGCTCGGCGATGTCGGCGGGCGACAGCGCGGCCGTCGCGACCTGGTAGAGCAGCGGCTGGAACAGGTGATGGTTGCGCCGGTCGACCAGCGTCACCGGCAAGCCCGCGCGCCCGAGCCGGCGCGCCACCTCGATGCCGGCAAATCCGGCGCCGATGATGACGGTGCGGGGGAGATCGGAAGAGGCGCTCACATCAGCCATAGATCGACTCGTCTTTTATCTCTCAAACTATAGCTGTCATCCCCGGCGAGCGCGTCTTCGCGCGAGGGAAGGGGACCCGGGCCGTTACGCATATTCGGTGTTGGGTCGCCTGGGTTCCCTTCCCTCGGCTCACGCTGCGCTTCGCTCGCCGGGAATGACAGGCGTTGTGTGGTAAGAACCCGCATGACCCCATCCGCCCGCCTGCAGGCCGCGATCGATATTCTCGAAGGCCTGGACAAAAGCCGCCTGCCGGCCGACCGCTTCATCCGCGAGTTCTTCCGCGCCCGGCGCTATGCGGGGTCGAAGGATCGCGCGGCGGTGGCGGAGAGGGTGTTCGATGTGTTCCGCCATCGCGCCGCGTTCGGCTGGCGCATGGGCGGCGAAGCGCCGCGCGCGCTGGCGATCGGCTCGCTGCTGCGCGAAGGGATGGACGAGGCCGCGATCTCGGCGCTGTTCAGCGGCGGCTACGGACCGCCGCCGCTGTCCGACGACGAGCGCGCGGCGATAGTCGCGGCGCCGGCGGGCGAAGCGCCGGCGCCTGTGCGCGGCGAATATCCGGCATTCCTCGAGGCGGAATTGCAGCGCGCGTTCGGTGCGCGGACGATGGACGAGATGCTCGCGATGCAGTCGCGCGCGCCCATCGATCTGCGCGTGAACACACTGAAAGCCACCCGCGACGATGTGCTGGCCGCGCTGGCCGGCGAAGGGTTTGCGTCCGAGGTCGCTCGCCATTCTCCGCTCGCCATTCGCATCGCGTCGGGCGAAGGCTCGGCGGCGCTGGGACGCGGCAAGGCGTTCGAAAGCGGGCTGTTCGAATTCCAGGACGAGGCGGCGCAGATCGCGGTGCTTCTCGCCAATGCCAGGCCTGGAACGCGCGTGCTCGATCTCGCGGCGGGGGCGGGCGGCAAGACGTTGGCGCTGGCGGCGGCGATGCAGAACACGGGCGAACTCACCGCGCACGATATCGACGAAGGCCGGCTCAAGCAGATCGGGCCGCGTGCCGAGCGCGCCGGCATCACGATCATCCTGACCCATGCGGGCGAGACGCCGCCCAGGCGGCCGTTCGATCTGGTGTTCCTCGATGCGCCGTGCAGCGGCTCCGGCACCTGGCGGCGGCAGCCGGAGAACAAGTGGCGGCTCACGCAGGCGCGGCTCGCCGAGCTCAACGCGCTGCAGGACAAGCTGCTCGACCAGGCCGCCACCCGCGCCGCGGGCAACGCGCCCGTCGTTTACGCGACCTGCTCGTTTTTGCCTTGCGAGAATGAAGACCGCGTCGCGGCTTTCCTCACGCGCCATCCCGCTTTCGCGGTTCGCTCCGCGGCGCAAGCGTGGCGCGAATCGGTGGGCAGCGAACCGCCGCCCGGCGTGGGCGAATTCTTCAAGGCGACGCCGCTGTCCACCGGCACGGACGGGTTTTTCACCGCCATCCTGGCAAGGAAATCATAGTCGCCGGGCGCGGCATCTCGCACGCTGGACACCTCTAAAACCCTCGGGTAAATCCCGCCATGGCAGCCCCCGTTCTCGTCATCGATTTCGGCTCGCAGGTGACCCAGCTGATCGCGCGCCGGGTGCGCGAAGCGGGCGTCTATTGCGAGATCGTTCCGTTCAACAAGGCGGAAGCAGCGCTCGCCTCGCAGCCGCCGCCGCGCGCGATCATCCTGTCGGGCGGGCCGGCGAGCGTGATGGAGGAGGGCGCGCCGCGCGCGCCGCAGGCCGTGTTCGACGCGGGCGTGCCGGTGCTGGGCATCTGCTATGGCGAGATGGCGATGGCCGAGCAGTTGGGCGGCAAGGTGGAAGGCGGCCATCACCGCGAATTCGGCCGCAGCGATATCAAGATCGAGAAAATGTCGCCGCTGCTGGCGGGGCTGGGCGCCATCGGCGACAGCGAGCCGGTGTGGATGAACCATGGCGACAAGATCACGGCCATGCCGCCGGGCTTCACCGTTGTCGCCACGTCGGAGCATTCGCCTTACGCGGTGATCGCCGATGAGAAGCGCAAGCTCTATGGCATCCAGTTCCATCCGGAAGTCGCGCACACGCCGCGTGGCGCGCAGATGTACCGCAACTTCGTCGTCGATATCGCCGGCATCAAGCCCGAATGGAACATGCACGCGTTCCGCGCCCGCGAGATCGCGAAGATCCGCGCCCAGGTGGGCAAGGGCAAGGTGATCTGCGGACTTTCGGGCGGGGTGGATTCGTCGGTGGCAGCCGTTTTGATCCACGAGGCGATCGGCGATCAGCTCACCTGCATCTTCGTCGATACCGGATTGATGCGCGCGGGCGAGGGCGACGAGGTGGTGTCGCTGTTCCGCGGCCATTACAACATCCCGCTGATCCATGTGAACGCGGCGGACCTGTTCCTGGACCGGCTGGCCGGCGTCAGCGATCCGGAAAAGAAACGCAAGATCATCGGCTCGACCTTCATCGACGTGTTCGACGGCGAGGCGGCCAAGATCGGCGGCGCGGAATTCCTCGCCCAGGGCACGCTCTATCCCGACGTGATCGAAAGCGTGAGCGCCACCGGCGGGCCCAGCGTCACCATCAAATCGCATCACAATGTCGGCGGGTTGCCGGCGCGCATGAAGATGAAGCTGGTAGAGCCGCTGCGCGAACTGTTCAAGGACGAAGTGCGCGCGCTGGGCCGCGAGCTGGGCCTGCCGGAGACGTTCGTCGGCCGCCATCCGTTCCCCGGCCCCGGCCTCGCCATCCGCGTCCCCGGCGAGATCACGCGCGAGAAGCTCGAAATCCTGCGCAAGGCCGACACCGTCTATCTCGACGAAATCCGCAAGGCCGGATTGTACGACAAGATCTGGCAAGCCTTCGCCGTCCTGCTCCCCGTGCGCAGCGTCGGCGTGATGGGCGACGGACGGACTTATGACTATGTGCTCGCGTTGCGCGCCGTGACCTCGTCGGACGGCATGACCGCCGACTATTACCCCTTCGAGCATTCGTTCCTGGCCCGGGTGTCAACGCGCATCGTCAACGAAGTGCGGGGGATCAACCGGGTGGTGTACGACGTGACCAGCAAGCCGCCGGGGACGATTGAGTGGGAGTAGAGGGCCGATGACGGGGGTGCCGAGCTAAGTGTCATGGCGATTCCCGGCGATATGCTTGCTGCGCTCGAAGCTTGTTATCAAGAGTGTGAAGCGCGCGTGAATGCCTACGCTGCGAGTCTGGAATCGCAACCGCCGCCGAGCACTATATACCATTATACGGATGGCGTAGGGCTTAGTGGGATACTCGAAAGCGGCAAAATTCGACTGACAGACATCTTCGATCTAAACGATCCGACGGAGCTACGACACGGTGTTCGGCATGCAAGTGAGATATTGGACGCAAGAGCGCCTCAGGTGCATACAGCGGGAAAACTGTTCGCTCAAGATTTCAAGATTCTCGTCTCTGAGGGGGCCACCAAAATCGCGGATTTTTATGTCGCCTGCTTCAGCGCCGTTGGTGATGATCTAGGTCAATGGCGAGCCTATGCAAATAATGGTCGCGGCTTTGCACTGGGATTCGATGGCAAGTCACTCGAGACAGCTTATGCTCATCATACCGTTGATGAAAAGAGCGGTTGCACTTTTCCAGTTTCGTATGATGAAAAACTTCTGCGAGATATTCAAAATGATCTTGTTTGCCGCATTGTGCCTTTGATCGCATCACCTGAGGGGCGAGGGTTAGCCGCGGCGGATTTGAATGATTATATGAAGGAGCTTTCGATAAGCCTTTCTGTTCCTACCATCAGAGCCGCACTTTTCTTTAAGCACCCGGCTTATCTAAACGAGCAAGAATATAGGTTTTTGGAGCTACGAAGCATTAACGCAAAAAAGGACGATGTGAAGAGCAAGGTGCGGGGATACTCAACCATACGGTATTTGGAATTCGATTGGAAAAAGTCTGCCGCGAGTTCCTTGAAAGAGATTGTTGTCGGCCCTGCTGCGCCATTTGAAGAAGCAAAAGAATTTGCGGAAAGATGCCTTGATCTTTTTGAACCAAAAATAGGCAGTGTTCAGATTAGAAAGTCTGACATTCCGTATCGCGCCGCTTAGAAGCCTCGTGACCTGAAGTCCCCTCTCAATCCGCCCTCGCGAAATGCGCCATCTGGTCGGCGTGCGCCTTCACGAATGCCGGCCGCGCCGTGGCGCGGGTGACGTAGGCGCGGGCTGCTGGGTAGTCCGCCAGGCCGTTGAAGCGGTCGACGAGGCGCAGCACGTCGGCCATGAGGATGTCGGCGATGGAGAAGGTTCCGGCCAGCCATTCGCGCGCCGCCAATACCGGCTCCATGCGCGCGAGCCGCATCTTGAGGAAGTCGTCGAAACGCTTCCACGCTGGCGTGTCGCCGGTGTCGCCGGAGAATTGGAATAGGGACCAGGGCAGGCTCGCCATCTCGACGGAGTTGAGCGCGGCGAACAGCCATTCCTTTACATCGCTCCGGCCGCGCGGCTCGGTCGGCATCAGCTTGCTGCTCGATTCGCCCAGATGCAGCAGGATCGCGCCGCTCTCGAAGATCGTGAGGTCGCCGTCGGTCAGCCACGGCACCTGGCCGAAGGGTTGGTGCGCGAAATGATCGGCGGTCTTGGCGCGAAACGGTACGCTGTCGACGCGATAGGGCAGGCCCGCCTCTTCCAGCGCCCAACGCACGCGCAAATCGCGCACAAAGCCGCGCGGCAGTTCGGGGACCCAATCGAAAGTGGTGAGAACCAGCTCGGCCATCGCGCGTCTCCATCCGTCGGTGCCGGCCTAATAGTCGCTTCCTTGCAGCGCGGAAAGGGGGCGGCGCTATGGCTTGGGCGACGATCGCGGCTTTGCGCGCCGGACGGCGTCCTGCGCGAGAAATTTGGCGATGCGTGCGATCAAGGGGACGGGGACGGGCTCGGCGAAGGGAAAGCGGATCGTGCCCTTGCCGATCTGGTACGACGCGAGCTCGTCCTTGAACGCGGCGACCAGGCGCGCATTCGCGGGATAGAGCGCGTAGTGATCCTTCCAGCCGGCGAAATAGATGACGACCCTGCCGCGCGATTTGTAGGCGGGCATTTTGTAGGAGAACGTCTCCTCCGCCTGCGGCAAGGCTTTGCGGATCGCGCCCCGCACCTTCTTGAGCGCGGCCCGCGCGGTCTCGGGCTGGGCGGCGATGTAGTCGGCCACGGTCCGGCATTCTGTTTTCGCCATGGCGCTAGACCATTTGTTCCAGCCGCGCGTAGCTTGCTTCCATCCCGCGCTCCATGCCGGTGGCGAGCATGGCGGCGCGGGTCCCAGCGTCCGGCAGTGTCATGCGGATTGTCATCAGCGTGCCGGTGCCGTCCGCGGCGAATGTCGTTTCGACATGGTTGTCCGGCGTCGCATCGGGCAGATGCATCCGCTCGACATGGACGATCCTGCCATGCGGCTCGAGCTCCAGGTTTTCGCCGGTCAGATGGAAGCCGCCGCCTTTGCCGTTGGTCCACTCGTAGCGGATCTTGCCACCGGGCCGCGCTTCGTTGATGCAGACGGGCATCGTCCAGCCTTCGGGGCCGAGCAGCCATTTGCGGATCAGCTCCGGATCGGTGTGCGCGCGATACACCGCTTTGGGCGGCGCGGCGAAATGCCGTGTCACCACGATGTGGGTGTCGCCTTCCGTCTTGATCGTCAGCTTGCTCATTTTCTTTGCCCTTTCCTGCTTTTCGGTTTGTCCATGCCGGCCAGCACGTCATCCAGCCGGTCGTAGTTTTTCTCCAGCGCCGTTCGCAGCATCGCGAGCCACTGGTCCATGGCGTCGATGCCGGCCGTCGCCAAACGGCGCGGGCGCTTGGTGCCGTCGATGCGACAGGCGACAAGCCCCGCATCCTCGAGGACCTTCAAGTGCTGGGAGATCGCCGGCTGCGTCATCGCGAAGGGCTCAGCCAGCTCCATCACGCTCGCTTCGCCCTTGGCGAGGCGTGCGAGAATCCCCCGCCGCGTCGGGTCGGCCAAAGCGGAAAACGCGGTGTCGAGATCGAGCGCCTTTGTCATAAGTAAGTACTTATATAAGAGAAATCTTATTGTCAAGCGGTGATTTCCCGTGGTCCGGGCGCGGCGGACACGCCCAGGCCGCTCGCCACGGTTGAGTGGGAGCGGAGGGCGGGGATAGTTTAGGATTTGCCGTCTTGCCCAGTCTTCGACCAAGGACAACGAGCGATGATCCCCTCCATCACCGCCTTCGCACAATCTCCCGATCGCGGCCGGGGGCTGGCGCGCGACATGCGCGTTCGCTGGGCGCTGGAAGAAGTCGGCCAACCCTATGAGGTTCGCCTTGTCTCGTTCGAAACGATGAAGGAGCCCGCGCATCTGGCGCTTCATCCCTTCGGGCAGATTCCGACCTATGAAGACGGCGGTCTCGCGCTGTTCGAAACAGGTGCGATCGTGCTGCACATCGCCGAGCGCCATGCGGGCCTGTTGCCGGACGATGCCAATGCGCGGGCGCGCGCGATCAGCTGGGTGTTCGCCGCGGTCAACACGGTGGAACCGCCGATCCTCGAATTTGCCAATGCCAAGCTGCTGGAGAGCGACAAGCCGTGGTCGGCCGAGCGCATGCCCCTTGTCATGGATCGCGTTCGCGACCGGCTGAAACAGCTTTCCGCGCGTCTGGGCGATGCGGACTGGCTCGATGGCGGGTTCAGCGCGGGCGATCTGATGATGGTGTCGGTGCTTTTTCGCCTGAGAGCATCGGGTCTGCTCGATGACTATTACAACCTCTCCGCCTATGTCGCCCGCGGCGAAGCGCGGCCCGCCTTCAAACGGGCTTTCGCCGCGCAATTGGCGGTTTTCACCGCCGGGGCAGGCGGCGGTTAATTCCGATAAGCGGCATATCGCAAGGATGTGACTTGCGGAACGAAACCATGCGGCGCGACAGTTCGCGTCTTGGCTGGGGGGATTTGCGATGAAACGGATGGCTTTTGGAAGCGCTGTGGTTTGCGGCGCGATGTTGCTGTGTGCGGCTACCGCCCAGGCGGCATCCTATCCGGCGATGGCGCCGGTCGATCAGTACATGATGGGCCGCGACGACGAGATCGCATTGGCGAAGAGCGCGGCGCCGCCGTCGATCTCGGGCAACGCGACCATATTGGTCTTGACGCCGCACGGCTACGACACGGCGGTCAAAGGCAGCAACGGTTTTGTCTGCGCCGTCGAGCGCAGCTGGATGTCGAACTACGATTTCCCGCAATTCTGGAACCCGCATATGCGCGGCCCGCTGTGCTACAATCCGCCGGCCGTGCGCTCCATCCTGCCTTACACGATCAAGCGCACGGAGCTGGTGCTGGCGGGGCGCTCCAAGGCCGAAATGTCCGCCGCGATCGCGGACGGGATCGCGAAGCACACGCTGCCGCCTCTCGAAGCCGGCGCGCTGACCTTCATGCAATCGAAGCAGCAATTCCTCAACGACAATGCGCACAACTGGATGCCGCATCTGATGTTCTATTTCCCGCGCGCGGCGGCCGCAGACTGGGGTGCGGATCTTCCCGGCTCGCCCACGATGCTGAACCCGCAGTTCCAGGAGTCGCCGGAAGCGATCAGCGTGATCATGGTCCCGGCGCCGACCTGGTCCGACGGCACGCCCGCGCCCGCCATGCATTAGGCGCGATTGCCTGGCAGCCCTGCCGCGTGGCATCTGCTATTCTGACCCGTCGCCATCGAAGGGGCAGGCCAAATGTACGTCACCTGTTTCATTATCCCGGTGCCGCAGGACAAGCTCGACGCCTACCGCGCATGGGCGAAGATGAGCGCCGACGTGCTCAAGCAATTCGGCTGCGTTGAGATCGTGGAGTCGATCGGGGATGTGATTCCGATCGGCAATCAGACCGACTTCCGCCGCGCCGTCGCCGCGAAGGACGACGAGAAGATCGTGCTGGCGTGGAAGATCTGGCCCGACAAGGCGAGCCTGGAAGCGGGCGAGGCGAGGCTGCACGAAAGCGGCCTGCTGGACGCGGCCGGAGAGCCGCCGTTCGACGCCAAGCGCCTGGTGGTCGGCTGCTTCGAGCCCATCTTCACCTTCGGCCGCGACTAGCGGCGGGCTCACGAAGCGGCGGGATGCGCCGGATCGAACCGCGGCAGTGCGCGAAACCTGAGCCAGACGTAGAGCCAGATGAGGGCAATCAGCGGGTACATGAGATAGCTCGCCTCGGTGCCCAGCACGCCGCCAGTGAGCCAGTCCGGGCCATTGAAACTCACATCGAACATCCGGCCCTGCGGAATACGCATGCCGTTCGGCGTTCCGATCACGAAGAACTGCATGAAGTCGTAAGCGATGTGAAAGCCGACCGCAAACCACAATGAGCCCGTCCTGAGGACAGTGTAGCAAAGCCAAAGGCTCAGGCTGACGAGCGTGACGACATCCCAGATATTTTCGCCCGGCTTCAGGAAGTAGTGAGCGCCGGCGAAGATCAGCGCGATCACGATTGCCGCCGGCCAGAAGCCGATGCTCTTCCACAAGGTCTGCAGGAAGTAGGAGCGAAAGAAATATTCCTCGCCGATGCCCACCAGCACGTTCGCGCCCAGCCACGCGAGGCCGGAGTAGAGAAGCGCGTTTCCCGTCAGCGCGAGCCCGTGAACCTGCATGCCGCCCAGCGCGATCATACCGGCGGCGACCGCGCCCGCCATCACGATACCGACGGCAAAGCCTTCCCCTATCCGCGCGCCGGGCATGCGGTCCCATTGCAGGCCATAGCTGAAAACGCCGCGGCGCTCGTAGACCGCGAATGGAATCGTGCAAAGCAGTGCGACGAGAAAGTTCACAGCTTCGCCGAACGCGATGGCATCGGGCGAGAGCCCCGGATGCAAGTGCAGCTTCGACTGGAGTGGATCCAGCACCAGCTGCAGCAGGAACGGCGTCACGACGGCGGCAAGGATCGCAAACAAAACCGCGCGCCAGATGAAGCGCAGCTTTCCGTCGCTGCCGGTCAGGATTTGCGACATGTTCAAGCCTCCCCGCCTTTGTGCCACTCCGCTTCGGGCAGGCGCCAGTATATCCGGTCCTTGCGCGCCAGCATCCGGTGGCCGATCAGTTCGCGGCGCAGCGTGGCGCTGTCCCAATGGTGGGACTGGATCGCGGCATTGATCTCTTTTTCCGAATAGCGGCGGCCGTCGGCGAAGTCGCGCATCAGCCAGCGCAGCACGGCGCCGCGCTTCTTGCGGCTGGCCGGAATCTGCTTGAGCGCGCCGTCGGCGGCGACGAAATTCTGCAGCACCTCGCTGTCCCAGGCATCGGCGCCGGATGGCGGCGCTATTTTCGCGGGTTGCAGCACGCGCTTGGTCAGCCGCTCCAGCGCCGCGCGGTCGAGCGCGTGCCAGCGCGTCGTCCCGTCGGCGCGCGCGGTGACGAGGCCGCGCGCTTTCAGGATCGCCAGATGATGCGAGACGGTGGGCTCTTTCAGATCGAGGTCGCGCGCGAGTTGCTGCACGCTGCGCTCGCCCGCGGCCAGCAGGCCGATGATGCGCAGGCGGCTCTCGTCCGCCATCGCCTTGAAGAATGCGAGCAGGGTTTCGGTCATGGCCGTGGTCCGTCGACAGTCGTCTAATTTCGCGTCTATCTAATTAGATGTCTATCGAATGACAAGAGGCCCTCGCGTTTGAAAGGCGCGACCGTTGCCGTAAAACAGGAGGGCCATGCCGAAGCGCGCCTCCCGCCGGAAATTCGGTCCGTCCCAGAAGGAGCGGATATTCTTCGCCTGCCTGCCGGACGACGAGACGGCGGCGCGCATCCACGCGCTGGCCGACGGCATCGCGCGCGACAAGGGCCTGGACGGCACGCTGATCCGGCCCGAGCATCTGCACGTCACGCTGTTTCACCTGGGCGATTGGGCGGCGCTGCCGGCGGAGATCGTCAACCTCGCGAGCGGCGCGGCGTCGCGGGTGAACGCTCCCGCCCTCGCGGTCGATTTCCACCGCGCGGAAAGCTTCCGCAATTCGACCGGCGTCTACCCGTTCGTCCTCACTGGCGACGCGCGGCAATGGAAGCCTTTGCATGACGCATTGCGCAATGCGCTTTCCGAGGCAGGCCTTGGCGGCGCGACGCGGGGCGATTTCCAGCCGCATGTGACGCTGAGCTATGACAAGACGCGTCTCAAGCCCTTCGCGATCGCGCCGGTTTCCTGGACGGTGCGCGATTTCGTGCTCGTCCACAGCCAGTTGGGCAGGACGACGCATATTCATCTGGGTCGCTGGCCGCTCAGCGGCTAGCATTGCGTGGCGGGCAGCGGACAGGCGCGATGGCGGTCACGATCTACGGCATCAGGAATTGCGACACGATGAAGAAGGCGCGCGCCTGGCTGGACAAGCGCGGCGTGGCCTATGAATTTCACGATTACAAAGCCCATGACGTTGAGAAGCGCGCGCTCGAGCGCTGGGTGAAAGAGGTCGGCTGGGAAACGGTTCTGAACCGCGCCGGCACCACGTTCCGCAAGTTGCCTGAGAAGGACAAGGAAGGCCTGAACGAAAAAAAGGCCATCGCGCTGATGCTGGCGCAGCCTTCGATGATCAAGCGGCCGGTGCTGGATATCGGCGGCAAGCTGCTCGTGGGGTTCAAGCCGGAGGCTTATGAGAAAGTCTTTTGAACCTCCCGCTCTTGATCTTCCGCTTTATAAGGAACTTAATTTCCCGCCGGGCTTTTCCCAGCCGGCGGGTTTGGGATGGGTGCGATGATCGGTGGATTGTTCCGCAAGCTGGTGAAACAGGGTTCGCTGACGGTCGTCTATGCCGACGGCAAAAGCGAGACGTTCGGCGCCGGCGCGCCGCGGGCGACGATCCGCTTCCATGACCGGCGGCTGCCCTTCGACCTGATGCTGCGCCCCGAGCTGGTGTTCGGCGAGGCCTATATGGACGGACGGCTCACCGCCGACGGCGGCGATCTTTACGACGCGCTCGACATCCTGATGACCAACATGGAGCAGATGAAGATGCCGGCGTCGCTGCGCTTTGCGCGGCGCCTTCGCGTCGTCACGCGGCTTCTGGCGCAGCTCAACCCGGCCGGCCGCGCGCGCAAGAACGCGTCGCATCACTACGACCTGTCCGGCGCGCTCTACGACCTGTTCCTGGATTCCGACAAGCAGTATTCCTGCGCCTATTTCTCCGCGCCCGGCGAAAGCCTCGAGGATGCGCAGACGGGCAAGAAGCGCCACATCGCCGCCAAGCTGCATCTGGACCGCGAAGGTCTCGACGTGCTCGATATCGGCTCGGGCTGGGGTGGGCTCGCGCTCGACCTCGCCCGCGATTGCGGCGCGAAGGTCCTGGGCGTGACGCTCTCCACCGAGCAGCTCGCCGGCGCCAACGCGCGGGCCGCGAAAGCGGGGCTCGCCGAGCGCGTCAAGTTCTCGCTCACCGACTACCGCGCGCTGGAAGGCCAGTTCGACCGCATCGTTTCGGTGGGCATGTTCGAGCATGTCGGCGTGCCGCATTATCCCGCGTTCTTCGCCAAGGCGAACGCGCTCCTGAAAGACGACGGCGTGATGCTGCTGCACACGGTGGGCCGCATCGACGGGCCGGGCGCGAGCAATCCGTGGATCTCCAAATACATCTTCCCAGGCGCCTATACGCCGGCGCTCAGCGAGATGATCCCGGTGATCGAGCGCGCCGGTCTGATCGTCACCGATGTCGAGATTCTGCGGTTGCATTACGCCGACACGTTGCGCCTCTGGCGCCAGCGGTTCCGCGCGCGCTGGGACGAGGCGGCCAAGATCTATGACGAGCGGTTCTGCCGGATGTGGGATTTCTATCTGGCCGCGATGGAGCTCGGCTTTCGCCGCGCGGGCCAGGTCGTATTCCAGGTCCAGCTCGCCAAGAAGATCGACAGCCTGCCGATCACCCGCGACTACATGGTCGACAACGAGCGCGGCATGACAGTCGCCGATGCCGAGCCGCGGCCGCGGCGCGCGGGCGGGATGACCTGAGGATTTCGGCGCCGTCATGGTTGTAACGCGTTGTATCGGCGACTCGCGCTGAAAGAATTTCCGACAATTGCGCTCTGGTGCTCGGGGAATGGGGCCCTAGCGTCCTCATGTGTTGAGGGCCGAGGGGCGCATGAACTTCGCGACCGATCGCAACGCGATCAACGCCGCGTTTTCGCAACCCGACTATGACGGCACCTTCCAGGGCGCCTTCGCGGACTATCTGCGCGCGCTGGGCCAGCGCCGGCCGGTGCTGCTCTTCGCCTTCGCCCCGAAGGCGGCCGGCACCTTCCTGCGCAGCGCTGCCATCGATGCCGTGGGCGGCCAGCTGATCCGCGTCGTCCACGCCCAGGGCGGCCGCGACGCCCAGCCTTATCTTCCCGTGTTCATTGCCTATTATCTGGGTGGCCTGTGCGACGGCCCGCTGGTGGCCCATATGCACATGCAGGCGCTGCCGGCGAACCGCCGCTTCCTGGAGGCGCTCGGCATCCGCCCCATCATCATGCTGCGCCCGTTGCCCGACATGCTGGCCTCCTATTGGGACATGCTGGCGGCGAGCGAAGAAGCCCGGGCCGAGGGTCTCAATTGTCCGATTCCCGCCCGGTTCCCCGATTTCCCGGCAGCGGAAAAAGCGGACTTCATGATCGAAATGATCGCGCCCTGGTATGTCGGCTATTTCGCGACCTGGCTCGACTATGTCAGCGAGCGGCCGGGCGATGTCTGCGTGCTGCACTATTCGGAATTCCAATCCGATCCGGCGGCGGCGCTGCAGGCCGCTCTGGCGCATGCAAACCTGCCGCGCCCGCGCGAGGTCTGCCAGGCGGCGCTCGACAGCGCCTGGAAGGATCGCGGCAGCTTGCGCTTCAACAAAGGCGCGGCGGGGCGCGGCCGCGACTATTTCTCGCCCGCGCAGATCGCGCGGCTGTCCCGGATGCTGTCCTATCATCCGGTCCTGGATGGCTGGCGCGACGCGCTGATCGGAGTGCCGCCTGTGCAAGCGATTGGAAAGTCAAGCACAATCCCGTCCGATTAAGCTGTGAGTCGATTCGGTTTACACTTGCGGCATCGGACCCGCGCGGATTGATTCGCTCTCCGCCGAGGACCGTTCGAGCACCGAAAAAAAGAAGAACATGGAACAGGAATCCTACCGTCACGTCCCCTACGACATCGAAGTCGAGCAGGCGCTGCTCGGCGCGATCCTTGTGGATAATCAGGCGCTGGAGCGCGTCTCGCAGGTCCTCAAGTCCGAGCACTTCTACGATCCGCTGCACCAGCGGCTCTATGAAGTGATGGAGGCGAGCTTCGCGCGCGGCGGCATGACGCTGACGCCGCTGACGCTCCACGCCGCGATGAAGAACGATCCGGGCCTGCTGGAAGTGGGCGGCCTGGCCTATCTCGCCGGTCTCGCCCAGGCCGCGCCCGCGATGCCGAACGTGCGCGACTATGCGCGCATCCTGCACGACCTCGGCGTGCGCCGCGGGCTGATCCGCATCGGCGAGGATGTCGTCAACAACGCCTATGAGGCGCCGCACGACAAGCCGCCGCAGGCGCAGATCGAGGAAGCGGAGAAGGCGCTCTACCGCATCGCCGAAACCTCGCGCTACGGCGAAGGCCCGATCGATTTCGCGGAATCCCTGCGCCGCACGGTCCATGCGGCCGAGCAGGCGCAGCTGCGCGGCGGCAAGATTTCCGGCGTCTCGTCGGGTTTCGCCGATATCGACTCCCTGCTGGGCGGCCTGCAGCCGTCCGACTTGCTGATCATTGCCGGCCGGCCGGGCATGGGGAAAACGGCCCTCGGCACCAACATGTCGTTCCATGCCGCGCGCTACTGGTCGCAGGACCAGGCGCAGGGCGTCGCGGTCTCGCGCGGCGCGCCGGTCCTGTTCTTCTCGCTCGAAATGGCAGCGCAGCAGCTCTCCGCCCGTATCCTGTCCGAGCAGAGCGAAATCGAGATGTGGAAGATCCGGAACGGCAAGTTCTCGGAGAGCGAATGGGAGAAATTCGTCCTCACCATGCAGGATCTTTCCACCCTGCCGCTCTATATCGACGACACCGGC
The DNA here is from genome assembly GCA_035601715.1 of Rhizomicrobium sp. GTDB lineage: Bacteria > Pseudomonadota > Alphaproteobacteria > Micropepsales > Micropepsaceae > Rhizomicrobium. The sequence goes on along the minus strand of DATNNS010000022.1, from coordinate 4,097 downwards.
GGCATCTCCATCGCCCAGATCGCCGCCCGCGCGCGCCGCTACAGGCGCGAGAAGAAGATCGGGCTGATCGTGGTGGACTATCTTCAGCTGATCGAGCCTTCGCGCCGCGCCGAGAACCGGGTGCAGGAGATCACCGAGGTGACCAAGGGGCTGAAGGCGCTGGCCAAGGAGTTGAACGTGCCGGTGATCGCGCTGTCGCAGCTTTCCCGCGGCGTGGACTCGCGCGACGACAAGCGGCCGGTGCTGTCGGACCTGCGCGAATCCGGCTCGATCGAGCAGGACGCCGACGTCGTGATGTTCGTCTATCGCGAGGAATATTACCTGAAGTCGCGCGAGCCAGAAGCGGGCAGTCCCGAACACGGCAAATGGATGGAAAAGATCGAACGCGTCCACCGCCGCGCCGAAATCCTCGTCGAGAAGCACCGCCACGGCGCCACGAACAAGATCGATCTGTTCTTCGACGACCGCTTCACGCGGTTCTCGAGCCTGGCGGGCGAAGGTTGACTACCCTCCCTCACACTTCGAAGGTGAGAGCATGGCGACGTTCGTCTTCGGAATGAACCAGTCCTTGGACGGTTACGTCGATCACACCGCGTTCGCGCCAAGCCCCGCGCTCTTCCGTTATTTCATCGACCAGACGCGCAACCAGGCGGGTAGCGTGTACGGCCGCTGCTTGTACGAGGTGATGCGGTATTGGGACGAAGACCGTCCCGAGTGGGACGCGGCGGAACGCGAATTCGCGCTCGCGTGGCGCAGCCAGCCGAAGTGGGTCGTATCGCGCTCGCTGACGTCGGTCGGTCCCAACGCCACTCTGGTTGGGGGCGACCTCGAGGCGGCGATGCGCGCTCTGAAGGCTGAACGCGCGGGAGAGATCGACGTCGGCGGACCGGACTTGGCGCGAACCCTGGGCGACCTTGGTCTCATCGATGCGTACCAGATCTACCTCCACCCCGTCGTGATTGGTGGCGGCAAGCCGTTCTTCATGGGACCCCGGCCGCGGCTCCGCCTTGCGGCCAGCGATCTCATTTGCGAGGACGTGATCCGGTTGACGTACGTTCCGACCTGAGAGACTGGGTGGCCTCTATCCGTCATTGACAGATATCCGTCAATGGCCTATACTCTGACATGATCTTCGAATGGGATGCCGCGAAGAGCGCCAGGAACGCGCGCGAGCGCGGGCTGCCATTCGATGTCGCGATGGCGATCTTCGATCGATCAACATTGGAAGCGCCGGACGTGCGTCGCGACTATGGCGAGAGCCGGATCAAAGCGGTCGGCGTGGTGCAGGGCGTTGCCCTGGTCTGTGTCTATAGTGATCGCAATGCCGTGCGCAGGATCATCTCGCTGCGCATTGCGAACAGGAAGGAACGACATGCGTATCGTGCGGCGTACCCGGGCTGACGTGAATTTGTCGAAGGTGGATTGGGCGAAGCTTGCCGCGACGTCCGAGAAGGATATCGCGGCGCAGATCGCGTCCGATGCGGATACCGCGCCGGTTTTCACCGATGCCGAGCTTGCGCGCGCGCGCCGGGTCGTTCCGGCGATCAAGCCGCACAGCGTGAAGGCGATCCGTAGCCGCCTCGGCCTCAGCCAGCAGCAATTCGCCGACCGCTATGGCTTTTCCGTGGAGACCGTGCGCAATTACGAGCAGGGCCATCGCCGGCCGACAGGCCCCGCGCGCGTTCTGCTGCAGGTGATCGCGAATGAGCCCGATGCCGTCACGCGCGCTCTCGTGCGCAAGCGGCCGGCGGCAGAATAGATCTACCGGTCGCAATCCACGTCATAGCCATGCCATGGCGACAGGCGTTTGCCGCGCATGGTGCCGGCGCGCACGGCGTGGCCGGCGGTGAAGTAGCCGCGGCCGTAGCCGTCGACCCAGAGGCCGCCGCCGGCGCGCGGCGCGCTGGCGCCTTCATAGTTCGCGTTGCCGGCGTACGAACTGCGTGAGTCGCTGACATAGCCGTAGGTCGAGACATCGTTCTGCGAATATTCGCGGCTCTCGGAATACGCGCTGCTCTCGGCATATCCGCTCGCATAGCGTTCGCGATGCCGGCGGTGATGGCGCACCGGCGCGGCTTGCGCGAGCTGCGGCGCAGGTGGCGGGGGTAGCACGGCGGCCTGGGGCGGAGGCGCGGCAGGCGCGGCCACAGGCGCCGGCGTCTGATCGCAGCCGGTGAGGGCGGCCGACGTCAGAACGGCTACGAAGATCATCGCGCGCATGTCGGTTTCCTTGGTCCACGAAGCTGCGGCTGGGTCATTTTGGAGCAAAGGACGGGGCGCGCATCCCGCTTTCCGCCTGTCTGGTTAACCCGGCTGCGGTTGACTTTTCCTCTGAAGTTCCCTATTTGTTCTTACTGCCGGTTTCGACCAGGACCGGCAACGTGAAGACGGGGGGGAGGGGGTTGAGCGACGGCGTGCAAACAATGATCAAGGGCTTGTATAACGCGCGATTCATGCCACCGCTTGCGGTATGATCGCCCTGTCGTCCCGCAGCTTTGACCTCGCGCGGCCCGCCCTGCCATTGTCGGCGCACATGAGCCATGAAGAATTCCAGGTCGCGCGCCTGACGGTGCGGTTGGGCGCGGTCGCCGCGAACTACCGCGAAGTGCAAAGCCGCGCCGGGACGGCGTCCGTCGCCGGCGTGGTGAAAGCGGATGCCTACGGCCTCGGCATGGCGGCAGTGGCCAAAGCGCTGACGGCGCAACGCTGCGACACCTTCTTCGTCGCGCGCGTGAGCGAGGGCATCGCGCTGCGCCCGCTGGCGCCGCAGGCGCGCATCTTCGTGCTCGACGGCGCGCAACCCGACGCGGTGCCGGCGCTGATCGCCCATCGCCTGACGCCGGTGCTCAATGCGCTGGGCGAGATCGCCGCGTGGTCGGCCGCGGCGCGCGAGATGCACGCGACGTTCGATGCCGCGATCCATGTCGACACCGGCATGAACCGGCTGGGCCTGCCGGCCTACGAGCTTGCGACGCTCGCGGGCGAAGCGAAGGAGAGACTGAGCGGCTTGCGCGTGGTGCTCGCGATGAGCCATCTCGCCTGCGCCGACGATGCGGCGTCGGCGATGAACGCGACGCAGCTCGCGCGCTTCAAGACCGCGCTTGCGATGCTGCCGCCGGCGCCGGCGAGTCTGGCGTCGTCGGGCGGCGTGTTGCTGGGCAAGGATTACGCCTTCGACATGGTGCGGCCGGGCATCGGGCTCTATGGCGGAAACCCGCGCAAATCCGGGCCCAATCCGTTCGCGACCGCCGCGATTCTGAGTGCGCGCATCCTCCAGCTTCGCCGCGTTGACAGCGGCGAGAGCGTTGGTTACGGAGCCACGCACACAATCGCGCGGCCGGGGATGCTCGCCACCATCGCACTGGGCTATGCCGACGGCGTGCTGCGCGCGCTGGGCGACAAAGGCGCGGCCGCCATCGCGGGCCAGCGTGCGCCGTTCGCGGGGCGCGTCTCGATGGACCTGATCACGCTCGATGTGACGGACGTTCCGGCTCGCGCGCTGGAGATCGGCGCGGAGGTCGAAATCTTCGGCGACACGATCGCGCTGGAGGATTTCGCCGCCGGCGCCGGCACCGCCAACTACGAAATCCTCACCCGGCTCGGTTCGCGCCTGCCGCGCGATTATGTGGACGGTGCGCGATGAACATTTTCGCCGCCATCGGGCGCGTCGTCCTCAACCTGCTGGCCGAAATCGGCGCGCTGACGCGCTTCACCGTTTCCGCCGTGACCAGTTGCGTGCGGCCGCCCATCTATGGCGGGCTGATCGCGCAGCAGGTGATGCGCATCGGCTTCTTCTCGCTGCCGGTGGTGGGATTGACCGCGTTCTTCACCGGCGGCGTGCTGGCGCTGCAGATCTATATCGGCGGCAACCGCTATGGCGCGGAAGCCATCGTGCCGCAGATCGTGGTGCTCGGCATCACGCGCGAGCTCGGGCCGGTGATCGCCGGGCTGATGGTCGCCGGCCGCGTCGCCGCCGCCATCGCGGCCGAGATCGGCACCATGCGCGTCACCGAGCAGATCGACGCGCTGACCACGCTTTCGACCAATCCGATCAAATATCTCGTGGTGCCGCGGCTCGTCGCGGCGGTGCTGTCGAT
>DATNNS010000021.1:0-5161 GCA_035601715.1 Rhizomicrobium sp. | reverse complement strand
CCGTCGAAGGTCAGCGTGTTGCCGGCGCCGAGGTCGCTGCCGTCGACCGTCATGTTGGCATTGGCGGCCACCACCTTGTCGGCGGTGAAGAAATTGTAGTTGTCGCCGGCCGCGACGTGGAAGCGTTCGACGCTGGTGAGCGTTCCGTCGGCGATGTAGAACTGCGAGGCATAATTGCCGGCGACATTCAGCGTGTCGCTGCCCGAGCCGCCATTGATGGTGTCGAGCTCGTCGAACGCGGCGCCGTAGTTGAAGACGTCATCGCCGCCACCGCCGTTGACGGTGTCGTCGCCGCCCTGGCTCATGTCGAAGGTGTCGGCACTGCTGGTGCCGGTGATGGTGTTGTTGCCGGACGTGCCCGTGTAGTTCATGGCCTTCTCCTCAGCGAAGGCCCCAGCCAGCGCGAAAGCTAGCCCAGGTTCGGGACGGTTTTCAACGCCGCCGCTTCGCCGCGCTGCACAACCGGAATAATTTTAGCGATTCGTGCATTCGGTCATGGTCCCGCCAAAATCGCGCGCGATTCTCGCAATTGCCGGTACCCACGCGCGGGCGTAGGCTGGCGGCGACACCTCGTTCGAGGTGCGCTTTGCGGGGACTTTCATGATCAGGCGGCTTTTTCTCATCGGTGCCGGCATCGTCGGCGCGTTCATCCTGGTATTGGGCACGCTCTATTATATGGGCGGCAAGAACCCGAACGGCCCGGCGGGCGGCTTCTTCGCGCGGCTCGCGAGCGGGGTTTCGTCCGTCAGCCATGTGATGACTCCGGCCGAGATGGCGGCCGCGCCCGAATTCGCCTTCCACCGCGTCGACGTGGATACCACCAAGGCCGATCCGGAAGCGTGCCTGGTCTTCACCCGCACTCTCGATATCTCGGGCAAGACGCATTACGAGGACTACCTCAGCGTCGATCCGGCGACCAAGATCGTCGTGCGGCCGCTCGATGCGCGGCTATGCATCAACGGCTTCAGCTTCAACCAGACCTATAGCGTCACGCTGAAGCCCGGCCTGCCGGACGCGGCGGGCGAGAAGCTCACCGATTCCGAGACCATCCCGCTGACGCTCAGCGACAAGCCGTCGCTGGTGCGCTTCGCCGGCGGCATCGTGCTGCCGCGCGACAATGCCGACGGCGTGCCGATCACCACGGTCAATATCAACAGCCTGAAGCTGAAACTGATCCGCGTCGGCGACCGGCTGCTGTCGCAGATCGAGAGCGGCACGGTCGACGAAACCACGCTTTATTCCTACGACGAGAAGCAGCTGGAGGATAACCAGGGCTCGGTGGTGTGGTCCGGCACCATGGATGTCGCCAACGTCAAGAACGATTCCGTCGTCACGCTCGTGCCGATCCGCAACATGCTCAAGGACGAGAAGCCGGGCGCCTATGTGCTGGTCGCGATGGACGCGGCCAAGGCCAAGAGTGCCGACAGCGACAACGGCGAGGACGACAGCGATTCCGGCGACATCGCCACTCAATGGGTGATCGATTCCGACATCGCGCTGACCACCTTTCAGGGCAGCGACGGGCTCGCCGTCTTCGCCCGTTCCTATGCGAGTGCCAAGGCAATGAGCGGCGTCAAGCTCACCCTGGTGGCGCGCAACAACAATGTGCTCGACACCACCACGACCGATTCCGACGGCCGCGCCGATTTCGCCGCCGGCTTCTTCAACGGCAAGGGCGGCGACGAGCCGGTTGTCGTGATGGCCTATAACGGCAGCGATTTCAGCTTCCTCGACCTGCGCCGTCCCGCCTTCGACCTGACCGACCGCGGCGTCGGCGGCCGCGACGTGCCGGGTCCGGTGGACGCCTATCTCTATACCGAGCGCGGCGTCTATCGTCCGGGCGAGACGGTGCAATCCACCACCATGCTGCGCAACGAGATCGGCGCCAGCGTCAGCGCGCCGCTCACCTTGATCGCGACGCGGCCCGACGGCGTCGAATTCTCGCGCACGACGATTGCCGCGGCCTCGCTGTCTTCGGGCGCGGCGACGTGGTCGCTCCCCTTGCGCAACACCTCGCCGCATGGCCGCTGGCAGATCGCGGCCTATGTCGATCCCAAGGCGCCCGCCGTCGGCCGCGTGCAGTTCGACGTCGCCGATTTCGTGCCGCAGCGCCTGAAAGTCGCGCTCACCGCCGAAGACAAGGTGGCGCGTCCCAACAGCGATTTCCATATCCGCGCGGAAAGCCGGTTCCTTTACGGTGCGCCGGCCTCGGGCCTGTCAGGCGAAGGCCACGCCACCATCGGCCAGGACAGCGATCCCTATCCGGACTTCTCGCTCTATCAGTTCGGCCGCGTCGACGACACGTTCTCCGATGTCAGCATCGACCTGACGGTGCCCGACAGCGACGCGAACGGCGTCACCGAAGCGACCGGCACCATCGGCGACATCGCCGACACGACGGTGCCGCTCAAGGTGAGCACGAAGATCTCCATCCACGAGCCGGGCGGACGCACCACCGACAAGTCGATCGATATTCCGCTGCGCACCCGCGATGTCGCCATCGGCATCCTGCCCGCGTTCCAGAACGGCTCGGTGGCGGAGAATGCGCCGGCGACGTTCGAGGCCATCGCGGTCAATGGCGACGGCAAGCGCATCGCGCTTGGCGGCCTCACTTTCACCTGGGTGCGCGAGGACACCACCTATCAGTGGTACCAGGACAGCGGCTCGTGGAAATACCAGTCGGTGACGCGCGATCACCTGATCACCAGCGGCAGCCTCGACATCGGGACCGGCGTGCCGGCGAAGCTGACGCAGGCGATGCCGTGGGGCACCTATCGCCTCACCATCGTCGATCCGAAATCGAATGCCGCCAGTTCCTATCGCTTCTATTCCGGCTGGGCGGCGAGCGGCTCGGGCGACCGGCCCGACCGCATTCCCGTGGCGGCGAACAAGCCGTCCTACAAGCCGGGCGAAACCGCCCATGTCGCGATCAAACCGACGGCGGACGGCAAGGCGCTCGTCGTGGTCGCGGGCGCCAAGGTCTATTCCTCGCAGCTGATCGACGCGCCGGCCTCGGGCACCAGCATCGACGTTCCGGTCTCGGCCGACTGGGGCGCCGGCGCCTATGTGCTCGTCACCGATTATCGTCCGCTCAACGACGCCACCGGCCGCGAGCCGGTGCGCTCGATCGGCGTCGCCTGGATCGGCGTCGACAATTCGGCGCGCACCTTGATGCCGCTGATCGGCGGCCCGGCCAAGATCACGCCGCGCCAGCACATCGTCATCCCCGTCACGGTCAAGGGATTGGAGAGCGGCGAGAGCGCCTATGTCACGCTGGCGGCGGTCGATGAAGGCATCCTCCAGCTCACCGATTTCAAGTCGCCCGATCCGGTCGGTTATTATTTCGGCAAGCGGCGCCTGGGCGTCGGCATGCATGACGACTACGGCCGGCTGATCCGCCCGGTGAAGGCGCCCACCGGCGCGATCCGCGAAGGCGGCGACAGCTTCGGCGGAAGGCCCTTGGCCGTGGTGCCGACGCAGACGGTCGCGATGTTCTCCGGCATCGTGAAAGTCGGCGCTGGCGGCATGGTGCAGATCCCGCTCGACATCCCCGACTTCAACGGCGAATTGCGGCTGATGGCGGTGGCGTTCAGCGACAACAAGCTGGGGCACGCCGACCGTCCGCTCACCGTGCGCGATCCGGTGGTGGCCGACATCGTGCTGCCGCGGTTCCTGGCGCCGGGCGACCATGCCGAAGCGGCGCTCAACATGAACAATGTCGAAGGCGGCAGCGGCAATTACACCGCGACCATCACCACGTCCGGTCCGCTCGGCCTCGAAGCCGGCGCGCCACAGGACGTGATCAACCATGCGCTCGCGCGCGGCCAGCGCGTGCTGTTGCCGGTCGCCCTCGAAGCGAAAGGCCTCGGCATCGCGGGCATCAAGCTCACGGTCACCGGACCGGGCGGGTTCAAGGTGAGCCGCGGCTGGCCCATCGAAGTGCGCAGCGCGCAGCTCGATGTCGCGCGCGACGACGTCGCGGTGCTGGGCGCGGGGCAGACCTACAAGGCCGACAAGACTCTCGTCGCCGACATCGTGCCGTCGACGGTCAATGTCGCGCTCAGCGTCTCTGCCGCGCATGGCTATAGCGACGTGCCGGGGCTTTTGCGCTGGCTCGACAAATATCCCTATGGCTGCATCGAGCAGACGACGAGCCGGGCGATGCCGCTGCTCTATTTCAACGACCTGGCGAGGCTCGCGGGCCTGCCGACCGATCAGAAATTGCATGCGCGGCTGCAGGAGTCCGTCGACACCGTGCTCGACATGCAGAACTTCGCGGGCAATTTCGGCATGTGGGGGCCGGGCAACGATGCCGATCCGTGGATCAGCGTGTTCGCGCTCGATTTCCTCTACCAGGCCAAGCAGAAGGGCTACATCGTGCCCAACGAGGCGCTCAGGCGCGGCGCGGGCTGGCTCAAGACGACGGCATCGGCCGATTCCAACGACGACCAGATCCGCAGCTACGCGTTCTACGTCCTGTCGCGCGAAGGCCAGGTCAATCTCTCCGACCTGCGCTATTTCAGCGACACGCGCGGCTCGGAATGGAACAACGCGATCGCGGCGGCGCTCACCGGCGCCGCGGCCGCCCAGGCCGGCGACCGCAGCCGCGCGAATTACGCGTTCAACCGCGCGCGCGCGATCATCGCCGACGCCAAGGCCGAGACCTACACCACCGACGATTACGGCTCGCTGGTGCGCGACCTGGCGGGGACGACGGCGCTCGCGGTGGAAGGCGGCGATCCGGAGATCGTGCCGGCCCTGATGAAGAAGGTCGACGACGTCGACATGCGGCTCAACTCGACCACGACGCAGGAAAAAGCGTGGATGCTGCGCGCGGCCTATGAGCTGACGCGCGAGAAGACGCCGCTCAACGTCGCCGTCAACGGCCAGCAGGCGCAGCCGCGCGACGGCGCGATCCGCCTGTCGCCGTCACTGGGCCAGCTCAACGCCGGTATCGCGATCCTCAACCGCGGCGACGCGCCGGTATGGCGCACCTCGTCGGTGCAGGGCACGCCGTCGGGGCCGCTGCCCGCGGAGGCCAACGGCCTCACCATCAAGAAGACGGTGTGGACGATGAGCGGCCAGCCTGCGGATCTGGCAACGCTCAAACAGAACGATCGCGTGATGATCGTGCTGGAAGGCCAGATGTCGAACAACTTCT
>DATNNS010000020.1:0-2660 GCA_035601715.1 Rhizomicrobium sp. | reverse complement strand
TTCGGGGAGGGGGACAGTCTCAACGTCGAGACCGACCCCCTCCTCGAAGCGCGTTCCGCGCTTCGACCCTCCCTCAAGGGGAGGGTGAAGATTAAATCAGATCGCGCAATGTCACCGCGACATCCCGCGCCTGCCCGCCGTTCTTGACCGAGAACGTCACGACCGTGCCGGGCGCGTCATCGCGCAGGCGCTGGCGCAAATCGTAGAGATGGATGGTCTTGGCCGGCTTGCCATCGACGGCGACGATCTCGTCGCCGACTTTCAATCCGGCGACTTCGGCCGGCGCGCCTTTGGTGACGTCGACGACCGTGAAGCCGCCCTCCGATTCATTGATCCACATGCCCGAACGGTCGAAGGTGTCGAGATCGGCGATGTGGCCCGCGATCGGCTTGAGGTACATCGTCGAATGCTCGTAATCGAGCGTCACCACATAGCGCTTGAGGATGCCCGCGCCGATATTTCCGGCGAGCGTGGGATCGGCCATCGCGCCGCCCTTGTCGGTGGACAATTCGACGACCGCCTGGGAGATGGCGAACGGTCCGATCCTGAGCGTGCCGCTGCGTGTGGCGAAGGCGCGCGTCGGGCCGCCGATGCCCCAGCCGGTCACGGCGTCGGCGCCCGCGGCGGAATGCAGCGCATTCTTGACCACGAACGGCGTACTCAGCGTGAGCGAGGAACGCGAGCCGGTATCGACGGTGAAATTGCCGGGATGGCCGTCGTAATCCGCCTGGATCTCGATCGTGTTGCCGTTGAAGCTGAAGGGCACGGCGACGCCGGCATCCTTGGGGTCGAAGGCGGTGGGGCGGATCAGCGTGATCGTGCCCGCGCCGTAGTCCACGCGCGTGACGAAGCGGCGGAAGATCTCGAAGCCCACCATGCCCGGCATGCCGACACCCTCGATGGCCGACATCGAGTTGAGCGCCATGACAGCGAACACCTGGTTCTTCACCGTGGCGTTGCCCAGCTGAAGCGACGACACGTTCGTCATGCTGACATCCATATGGCCGGAGCCCGCGCCGTTGCCCTGCATCTGGCCTTCGCTTTTGAGGCCCAGCTCGGCGACCAACGGCGGCGTCAGAAGATTGACCCCGCCGGTATCGAAGATGAACTGGTACGGACCTTTGCCGTTCACGCTGACGTCGGCGTAGATGTGGTTGTTGTAGAGATGGAACGGGAAGGCCGTTTCGTTCGCGCCCCCAGAAATGTCGAAATCGGCGACAGTCATCTTCGGCATCGCGAAGGCCTGGTCGGGTTGGGCGGGGAGGAATGTCACGCTCGTGACGGTCGTGACCTGGTCGTATTTCGCGTCGCCATTGTTGACCAGGGCCTTGTAGGGAATCTCCGCGCCGTCCACGGCGCGGTAGTCCGACAGCGTCGTGGTCATCGTCTGCGTGCCTTGCGCTTCCACGAGGCGCGCGAGCAGATGCGACTTGGTGTCGAACCAGGCGTCGAATGCCTTGCCGCCCCGGGGCGCCACGGTCAGCACGTCATAGGTCGCGCCACCGTCGCTCTTCTCGCCGTCGCTCACGACCTGGGCACCGCCGCGATCGGCGCGCCACCACAAATTGGCGCGGCGATAGCTTTCATTGACCGCGAGTTGGCGCTGGTCGCCGCCATCCTGCACCGTCACCGCACCGGACGGGTCTTTCTCCCATGCGTGACTGCCGTCGAAGCCATTGCCGCCGGAGGCCGGACCGATCGTGAAGCTGTCGGCCCAGCGGCCGCTGTTCAGATCGTCGAGCGATTCAAGCTTGCCGGTCATGCCCTGGCCGGAATAGGCGTAGTCGAGCTTCAGTGCCGCTTTCCCGTTCCAGGCGCCGCTCGCGTCCTTGTTGGCGTCGAGCACCGCATCGGCGGACGGCGCGGCCAGCGCCGGATAGGATACAGTCGCGGCGAGCGCGGTCAGTGTCAGGGCGATCAGGGATTTGCGCATGGGGTCTCCGAAAGTGTTTTGGGTGAGATGGTTCGCTCTGCCTAAGGGAACAATATGCGCCTGAAGCATGGCTGGCATGTAGCATTTATCGCGACGGCGCTCATGCAGGCGGCGCCTGCCTTTGCCGCGCCGCAGCACGTGGTTTCCCTGCTCGTCTGCACCGACGAATATGTCTTCCGCCTGCTGCCGCGCGAGCGCATTGCGGCGCTTTCCTATCTGGCCGCCGACCGCCATCCCGTGGTCTCGACCATCGCCGACGAGGTGAAAGGCATTCCGCTGATCCGCCAGACCGCTGAGGCCGTACTCGCGCAGCACCCCGACCTGGTCGTGACCTATCAGGGCGTCAACCAGAATCTCCACGAATTGATGCGCGCCGCAGGCGTGCCGGTGCTTGACATTCCCTGGGCCAATTCGCTGGACGACGTGCGCCGCGTAACGCGCCTGCTGGGCGAGCGTTTGGGCGAACCGGCGCGCGCCGATGCGCTTCTCGCGCAGATGGATCGCCAACTCGCCGCGGTACACGCCGTCTCGCCGCCTGTCGCGACGCTGATCTACGAACCGAACGGCTATGTCACCGCCGACGGCGTCACCGACGAAATCATGGCGGCGAGCGGGTTGCGCAATGTCGGCGGCGAGATGCACCAGACGCGGCTGGGCACCGTACCCGTCGAGAGCATCGTCGCAATGCCGCCCGAACTGCTGATCCTGAACGACAGCCGCGAGGCAT
>DATNNS010000019.1:0-2603 GCA_035601715.1 Rhizomicrobium sp. | reverse complement strand
CGCCTGCGTCGCGCGCGGGCTCGATGCGCGCAAGGAAGAGGACGTCAACGCGTTCCTCAAGGAAGCCGACGCGCATGCGCCGCTCGAAATCTGCATCTTCAATCCCGGCGCCAATGTGAATTTCCCCATCCTCGACACCACCGAGCGCGTGTTCCGCAAGGTGTGGGAGATGGCGTGCTATGGCGGCTTCCTCGCCGGGCGCGAAGCGGCGCGGCTGATGCTGGCGCGGGGCAAAGGCACCATCCTCTTCACCGGCGCGACGGCATCCTTGCGCGGCGGCATCGGCTATGCGGCGTTCGCCAGCGCCAAGTTCGGGCTGCGCGCGGTGGCGCAGAGCATGGCGCGCGAGCTCGGACCGAAGAACATCCACGTTGCCCATCTGATCATCGACGCCGGCGTCGACACCGCCTTCGTGCGTGAGCGCATCAAGGCGCGCGGCGGCGATCCGGACACCCTCCCTCCGGACACGCTGATGGAGCCGAAGTCGGTGGCCGACGCCTACTGGTATCTGCATGCGCAGACGCGCGATGCCTGGACCTTCGAGCTCGATGTCAGGCCTTACAAGGAGACTTGGTGATGGAACGCGTCCAATTCCTGTTCGATTTCGGCAGCCCCAACGCCTATCTCGCCCATCAGGTCATCCCCGAAATCGAGCGGCGCACCGGCGCCAAATTCGATTACATCCCCGTGCTGCTCGGCGGCATCTTCAAGCTGACGGGCAACAAGCCTCCGATGATCGCGTTCGGCGGCATCAAGAACAAGATGGACTATGAGATGCTGGAGACGCGCCGCTTCATCGCGCGCCACGGCGTCGTGAAATTCCAGTTCAATCCCAACTTCCCGGTCAACACGCTGGCGCTGATGCGCATGGCCGTGGCGGCGAAGGCCGACGGCATCCTGCCGCGCTACGTCAACGCCGTGTGCCATCACATGTGGGAAGCGCCCAAGAAGATGGACGATCCCGATGTGATCCGCACCGCGCTCGCCGAATCCGGCCTCGACGCCGAGCGGCTGATCGCCGCCGGACAGACGCCCGAGGTCAAGCAGGCGCTGATGAACAACACCGAGGATGCGGTCGAGCGCGGCGCCTTCGGCATCCCGACTTTCTTCGTCGGCAAGGAGATTTTCTTCGGCAAGAACACGCTGGCCGAGGTCGAGGCCGAGATCGCGCGGGGCTAGAGGAACGTCAAAGGTTAACACCGCGGCCTTTCGCCTTGCTAAGGCCGTCATTCTCTTGCAGATATCGCTGCCCGTCGCCTCCTGAAGGATGGTCCATGCGCGTTCTCACCGCTTCATTGGCTTTTGCCGCGATCCTCGCCGCCGCCCCGGCGTTCGCCGACACGCCCCAGGGCCTCGGCACGTTCCAGAACTGGTCGGCCTACACCACCGGCACCGGCGACCAGAAGGTCTGCTATGCCCTGTCGCAGCCGACCGCGACGTCGCCCAAGAAAGCCAAGCGCGATCCGATCTACCTGCTGTTCAGCGATTGGCCGGCGCGCCGCGCGGTGGCCGAGCCGGAAATCGTCCCCGGCTACAAATACAAGGACAAGAGCGTGGCGACCTTGCAGGTCGGCAGCCAGAAATTCCAGTTCTTCACCAAGAACGACAGCGGCGACGGCAGCGCCTGGGTCGAGCAGCAGCCCGACGAGACGCGCATCGTCGCCGCGCTGAAGAATGCGGCGACCGCGACGGTCACCGGCACCTCGATGCATGGCACGGCGACGAAGGACACTTATTCGCTCGCCGGTCTCGCCGATGCGCTCGACAAGGCGCACGGCGCCTGCGGGCCGTAATATTATTTTCCTCCCCCGCGAGAGCGGGGGAGGAAAACGGGAGCGCGACCCTATATAGTAGCTCCCATGACAACCAACCTCCTCGGCCTCTCGCCGGACGCGCTGAAAGCCGCGCTGGTGGAATCCGGCGTCGCGGAGAAAGCCGCGGCGATGCGCGCGCGGCAGCTGTGGAACTGGATTTATGTCCACGGCGCGCGCGATTTCGCGAGCATGACCAACCTCGCGAAGGATTTCCGCGGCGAGATGGAGGCGCGCTTCACGCTCGCGCGGCCTGAGACCGTCACCGAACAGATCTCCAATGACGGCACGCGCAAATGGCTGCTGCGTTCGGGCCCGGGCGTGGAATTCGAGACGGTGTTCATTCCCGAGCCGGGGCGCGGGACGCTGTGCGTCTCCTCGCAGGTCGGCTGCACGCTCAACTGCCGCTTCTGCCACACCGGCACGCAGCGTCTGGTGCGCAATTTGACGCCGGCCGAGATCGTCGGCCAGGTGATGATCGCCAAGGACGCGCTGGGCGATTGGCCGTCCACCGGCCCGAACCGCCGCGTCACCAATGTGGTGATGATGGGCATGGGCGAGCCGCTCTACAATTTCGAGAACGTCAAGGCGGCGCTCGCGCTGGTGATGGACGGCGACGGGCTCGCGCTCTCCAAGCGCCGCGTCACGCTGTCGACGGCGGGCGTCGTGCCCATGATCACGCGGGCGGGCGCGGAAATCGGCTCCGCGCTGGCGATTTCGCTGCATGCCGTGCGCGATGAAATCCGCGATGTGCTCGTGCCGCTCAACAGGAAATATCCCATCGCGGAATTG
>DATNNS010000018.1:0-3613 GCA_035601715.1 Rhizomicrobium sp. | reverse complement strand
CGGCGCGCGCGTATCCCGTTGCCGCGACGCGGCGGGCGGCGCTGGTCCGCGCGGTCCGTTCGATCTTCATGGCGCCCTGTTTCGACACAGCCAGAGGTTAACAATCGGGAATCTTCGTCACCAATTCGTTAACGGCCCTCTTTCCTCGCCGATTCCGCTGCCTATAATGCGCCGCTTCCTCGGGCTATCAGCCCCAACAGGCAGCACGCATGGCTTCCCCCCTTGTCGGCCTCATCATGGGCAGCCAGTCCGATTGGACGACGCTCAAACCGGCCGCCGAAATCCTGACTGCGCTCAAAGTTCCGCACGAGACCAGGATCGTCTCCGCCCATCGCACGCCCGATCGGCTTTATGACTACGCCGGCGCGGCAGCGGGACGCGGGCTCAAGGTGATCATCGCGGGCGCCGGCGGCGCCGCGCATCTGCCGGGCATGACGGCCTCGATGACCACGCTCCCCGTGCTCGGCGTGCCCGTCGAATCGCGCGCGCTCAAGGGCCTCGATTCGCTGCTCTCGATCGCGCAGATGCCCGGCGGCGTGCCGGTGGCGACCTTTGCCATCGGCGAGGCGGGCGCGAAGAATGCCGCGCTGCACGCCGCGGCGATCCTGGCGCTGACCGATACAGCACTCGCCAAACGCCTCGCCGCCTGGCGCAAGCGGCAAACCAAGTCCGTCGCCAAACATCCCTCCGGCAAATGAGCGATATCAAACGACTGACCGCTCCGGTCGCGCCCGGAGGAACCATCGGGATTCTCGGCGGCGGACAGCTTGGCCGCATGTTGGCGCTGGCCGCCGCGCGACTGGGATTGAAGACGCACATCTATTGCGACGAAGCGGATGCGCCCGCGTTCCAGGTTTCCCAAGCCCATACGCACGCAGCCTATGACGACAAGGCCGCGCTCGCCAAATTCGCCGCCGCCTGCGACGCGATCACCTTCGAGTTCGAGAACATTCCCGAAGCGACGGTCTCTCACCTCGCCGCGCTCAAGCCGGTCAATCCGCACGCGCGCGCGCTGGAGCCGTTGCAGGATCGCTTCGCCGAGAAGAGCTTCGTCACTTCGCTCGGCTTGAAAACCGCGCCGTTCTTCCAGGTCAACGACGCCGAAGAGGCGCGCGCGGCGTTTGCCAGGCTCGGTGGGCGCGGCGTGATGAAGACGCGTCGCTTCGGCTATGACGGCAAGGGGCAGGCGAAAGTTTCGTCGCCCGATGAGGCGGCGCGCGCGGTCGAGACGTTGAAGGGCGCACCGGCGATCCTGGAGGGCTTCGTGGATTTCGCCTTCGAGGCTTCCGTGATCGCGGCGCGCGGGATTGACGGCGCGTTCGCCGCCTACGACCCGCCGGAGAATCTGCACGAGCATCACATCCTGCGCCGCTCCATAGTTCCAGGCCGCTTGACGACGGCGCAAACCGAAGACGCGAAGGCCGTTGCGAAGCAGATCGGCAAGGCGCTCGATTATGTCGGCGTGTTCTGCGTCGAGCTGTTTGTGACGAAGGACGGCGCGCTGCTGGTCAACGAGATCGCGCCGCGGGTGCACAATTCGGGACACTGGACGCTGGAGGCCTGCCTGACCTCGCAGTTCGAGCAGCATATCCGCGCGGTGGCGGGCTGGCCGCTGGGCTCGCCTGAGCGCAACTCCGACGCGGTGATGGAGAACATCATCGGCCGGGAAGCGGCGGACTGGCGGCGGCTCGCGGCGAACGGCGGCGCGCTGCATCTTTACGGCAAATCCGAGATCCGCGACGGCCGCAAGATGGGCCACGTCACCTGGCTGAAGCCTAGGAGCGGCGGCGGCTGACTGCGCCGAGGATGTCACCGAGCGACGGCAAGCCCTTGGCGCGTTCCTTGACCTGCGCCTTCAACTTCTCGAACTGCATGACGTTCTCGATTCTCGCGTCGAGAAATTCGCGCGTCGCCTTCTCGTCCTCGCTGTCGTCGGTGAACCAGCGCAGCAGCGTCGCCGAATAGACGCCCGCCAGAATCGCGCGCTTGGTGTAGAAGTTGAAATCCGTCGACGTGTCGCCCACCGCCCGCCACATCCGGTCGACGCTGCGGTAGAGCAGCGTGGCGCCGAGTCCCGCATGCGGCGGCAGGGTGAGGAACGCGGCGGCGCGGCGCGCGGCATCCTTGTGCGGGCGCAGCGCATCCAGCCGCGCCATCACCGCCGCCTTGATGCGCTCGCGGATCTTCATCGCCGAAAGCTTCGCTTTCATCAGACGCTTTTCCATCTCCGCATCGATGGATTCGGAAAATGCCTCGACCAGGTCCGGCGGTCCGCTGGGGAACAGCCCCGCGCGCGCAGCGCCATCGACGCCTGCCTCGTCGCAGGCACGCGCGAGCATCGCATCGCTGAATCCTTCCTGCGGCGCGAGAGCCAGCGCGGCTTCGAGCACCGCGGCCTTCAGTGCCGCGTCGTCGGTCTTTTTCGCGCGCGGCTTGGTCATGATTCTTCTTCCTCGCCGGCCCAGTGGCGCGATTCCGATTCGAAGATCAGTTGCGACAGGTCGCGCATGCGCTGCGGATAGAGCACCCCATCCAGGTGATCGACTTCATGCTGCACGACGCGGGCGTGAAAGCCGCGCGCCACGCGCTCGACCTTGCGGCCATCCAGATCGAAGCCGCGATAGCGGATATGGGCGGCGCGCTCGACGACACCGCGCAGGCCCGGCACCGACAGGCAGCCCTCCCAGCCCGCCTCGGTCTCATCGCTGAGCACCTCGATCTCGGGATTGACGAGCACGGTCAGTGGCGCGGTGTGGTCGAAGCGCTCGGCCTCGGCCAGCCCCGGATCGGCGCGCTCCTCGGGCGCCTGGAACACCACCACGCGCAGCGGCACATGGACCTGCGGCGCAGCGAGCCCCGCGCCGTTGGCGTCGATCATGGTCTCGACCATGTCGGCCACCAGCCGGCGAATCTCCGGCGCCGCCGGATTGGCGACGGCCTGCGCCTTGGCGGCGAGGACCGGATGTCCCATGCGGGCGATCTTCAGGATGGCCATCTAGATTTCGGTCCTCGTTTCGCGAAAGCACAGCATCTTGATCATTGTTTCACCGCGCGGGCCGCACCCCCTCCCCCTCCGGGGCTCCCACGACACGGACAATCTCTTGCAAAAGAGATAGAACATATATAGAACATCTCTCCTTTTCAACCTGCCCTTTGGCCGGCTTTGGCCGCCGGGCCGCGGATGGACAGGGCAAAACCCTTCTGTTATCTACGCCGGCCTTTCCGGCATCGGGAGTCCCACTTTGCAGATCATCGTTCGCGACAACAATATCGACCAGGCGCTGAAGGCGCTGAAGAAGAAGATGCAGCGCGAAGGCATCTTCCGCGAGATGAAACTCCGGGGCCACTACGAAAAGCCGAGCGAGAAGCGCGCCCGCGAACGGGCCGAAGCGATCCGCCGCTACCGCAAGCTCCAGCGCAAGCGCCTGCAGCGCGAGGGCGTGCTGCCGAAATGACTTGGCGAAGCCAAGTCATCCCCGCGAAGGCGGGGATCCATTAAAAACGAATTCGAAAAGGCCGTCCGCAAGGGCGGCCTTTTTGTTTTAGAATTACCCGCCCCTTGTGGGCGGGTCGAAAATGCGAAGCATTTTCGGGGCGGGGGTCGGTGTCGAAA
>DATNNS010000017.1:0-3074 GCA_035601715.1 Rhizomicrobium sp. | reverse complement strand
CTCGATCTCGTCGTGCACGCGCCGGATTTGTGGATCTATGACGGCGTGAAGGTCGGCTTCGGCTTGTGGCGTTGGCTGTGGATCAGCCTGCCGCTCGAGCTGCTTTCGCTGTTCATCGGCGCCTGGCTTTACGTGCGCTATGTGCCTGCGCGCGCCGGCGGCAATATCTGGCTGTGGCTTTTCGTGGCGGCGATGGCTGCCGTGGAACTCTATGGCGTGTTCGGCCCGCCGCCCGCCTCGCCTGCGGCGGAGGCCGAGACCGCGCTGCTGGCTTATGGCGCGCTGGCGGTGCTTGCCGGGATTGTCGACCTGACCCGCACGAAACTGTGAACGGTCAATTCACACGCCCGGAATTGGACAACGAAGGGTAGGCGAAATCGTGAATTGTGCGTTATAATAGCGCGTGTGGGGCAACATACGAAAAGGGTAAGGTCTCGTATGGAGCCCCGTCTTGTCGCGCTCAAAAGCGCCTTTCCGCCCTTTGTGATCGACCAGTCCGACGCCGCCGAGCGCGCCCGCGCGCTGTTCGAGGGCCGCAAGGACATCGACCGGATGATGCCGATCTTCATCAATACCGGTATCGAGCGGCGCTATTCCTGCGTGCCCATCGAGTGGTACGTCGCGCCCCACGGCTGGAAGGATCGCACCGCGCTTTATGTGAACAACGCGGTCGATCTTCTGGAGAAGGTTGCCACCGCCCTGCTCGATGAAGCGGGTCTCGCGCGCGACCAGATCGACGCGATCGTCGTGTCCTCCACCACCGGCATCGCGACGCCGAGCCTCGATGCGCTGATCGTCGAGCGCATGGGTTTGCGCCGCGACATCGCCCGCCTGCCGATCTTCGGGCTGGGCTGCGCCGGCGGGGTGATCGGGCTGTCGCGCGCCGCCGACATGGCGCGCGCGAAGCCCGGCGCGAAAGTGCTGTTCCTCGTCGTGGAATTGTGCGCGCTCACCTTCCGCAAGGACGATCTGTCCAAGAGCAATGTCGTTGCCGCCGCGCTGTTCGGCGACGGCGCGGCCGGCGCCATCCTGTCGACCGATGGCCAGGGCCCGCGTGTCGGCGCGAGCGGCGAGCACACTTGGCCGAACTCGCTCGACATCATGGGCTGGGAAGTCGAGGAAGACGGATTGAAGGCGCGCTTCTCGCAAAGCATCCCCGGACTCGTCACCTCCGAATTCCAGACGGTGCTGGCCGACTTCCTGCGCCGCAACGATCTGCGCCTGTCCGACATCGAAGCATTCGCGTGCCATCCGGGCGGCGCCAAGGTGCTCGATGCGCTCGAAGTCGCGTTCGGAATCCCCAACGGCGCGCTGCAAGACAGCCGCGCGACCTTGCGCGACTACGGCAACATGTCCGCGGTCACCGCGCTGGTCGTTCTCGAGCGCATGAACCTCAAGGCGAATCCGAAGCGCACGATGATGACCGCGCTCGGCCCCGGCTTCTCGGCGGCGTTCCTCATGCTGGAGCCCGGATGAACGGGGCCTACGTCATCATCGGCCTTGTCGCGCTGCAGCGCCTGATCGAAGTCATCTACGCTGAGCGCAACACCAAGGCGCTCTTCGCGCGCGGTGCGGTGGAGATCGGCCGGGCGCATTATCCGCTGATCGTGGCGCTGCACGCCGCCTGGCTCGTCGCCATCCTGGTTTTCCTGCCCCATCCCACGCCGATCTACTGGGGCGCGCTCGCCGTCTTCGTCGTGCTGCAGGGCCTGCGCGTGTGGGTGCTGATGACCCTGGGGCCTTACTGGACGACGCGCATCATCACGCTGGCCGGTGCGCCGCTGGTGCGAAAAGGCCCCTATCGCTTCATCCGCCACCCCAACTATGCCGTGGTCGCCTGCGAGATCGCGGTCTTGCCCCTGGTGTTCGGGGAACTTGGCGTCGCGATTGTGTTTTCGCTCGCCAATGCAATCATCCTTTTCTGGCGAATCAGGCAGGAAGACGCCGCACTCCAGACGCGGCGGAGTTCCACGGCGCCGCAAGCCTGACGCATCACACCCGGAGCATTCCACCGGAATGTCGAGCACAACCAAGACCTGGATCGGCTACGTCGCCATGTGCATCGGCATGTTCATGGCGATTCTGGACATCCAGGTGGTCGCGAGCTCGCTGACCACCATCCAGAACGCGCTGCGCATCCCCACCGACCGCATCTCCTGGATCCAGACCGGCTATCTGATCGCCGAGGTGATCGCCATTCCGCTGACCGCCGTCTTGACGCGCGCGCTGTCGCTGCGCTGGCTGTTCGTCGGCGCCACCGTCGGGTTCACGCTGTCGAGCCTCGGCTGCGCGCTCTCCACCAATGGCGACGTGCTGCTCGGCATCCGCGTCGTGCAGGGCTTCTTCGGCGGCATGCTGATCCCGGCGGTGTTCACTTCCGTCTTCACCCTGCTGCCCAGGAAGCACGAGATATTGGCGACCGCGATGGCCGGCGTGTTCGCGATGATCGCGCCGAGCATCGGACCCTATGTCGGCGGCTGGCTGACGCAGCATTATTCCTGGCACTGGATCTTCCTGATCAACATCGTGCCCGGCATCGTCGTGAGCGTGATGGTGGGCGTCTTCATTCGCGCCGGCGATCCCTATTTCGCGCTGCTGCGCCGCATCGATTATCGCACCATCGCGCTCGCCGCGATTTTCCTGGGCAGTCTCGAACTCCTGCTCAAGCAGGCACCGCAGGATCACTGGAGCGGCCTCTTCGTCTATGTGCTGTTCGCGATCTGCTCGCTGTCGGGCGCGCTCACCGGATACTACTGCCTCAATCGCCCGCGGCCCTTCGTCGATCTCACGCGCTTCCGACACCTGCCCTTCGCGATGGCCTGCGGGCTCAGCTTCATTCTCGGCATGGGGCTTTACGGCTCGGGCTATATCACCGCGGTGTTCCTGGGCCTGGTGCGCGCGCACACGCCGCTGGAGATCGGCTCGATCATGATCGTGGCCGGCATCGCCCAGCTCGTCGCCGCCCCCATCGTCGTCCTCGCCGAAACCCGCTTCGACGGCCGCTATGTGATCGCGCTGGGCTACGCCGTCTTCGCCATCGGGCTGTTCCTCAACGGCTCGACGACCTTTGAATC
>DATNNS010000016.1:0-8032 GCA_035601715.1 Rhizomicrobium sp. | reverse complement strand
AACACCGGGCCTTTTTCGTCCTGTGTTAAAGTCTTTCGAAGCCTCCATGGGTAGATGCGGTTTGATGAAACGCGTTCTCTTCCTCTGCGGCCGCAACCAGTCGCGCAGTCCGACTGCCGAGGCGGTGTTCTCCGGTCGCCCCGGCATCGAGGTCGCATCGGCCGGCACCAGCAAAGACGCGGATACGCCGCTCTCCGCCGAGCTTGTCGAATGGGCGGACATCATCTTCGTGATGGAGAAATCGCAGCGCGCGAAGCTGGCATCGGGCTTTCGTGCGGCGCTGAAGGGCAAGCGAATCGTTTGTCTCGATATCCCCGACAACTACGCTTTCATGGATCCGGCGCTGGTTCGGATTTTGGAAGCGAAGGTTGCGCGCCATTTGGGCTGACCGCGGCGCCACGCTTGACAGCGCCGAAATCGTGATTTATTTTATTAAAGTCGCTTTAATTTTATTGATATGACCCGATCCGAAGACCGGTGGACCGACATGCTGGAGGCGGACGAACTCGGGTTCATCCGACGCTTCGTCCTGTCGTCCGGCTCGCTCAAGGAGATGGCCGAGGAATACGGCGTTTCCTATCCGACCATCCGGCTCAGGCTGGACGGGCTGATCGAGAAGATTCGTCGCGGCACGCGAGACAAGCCGCTGAGCGAATTGCGCAGGCTGGTGCGCCAGATGGTCGAGGACGGCGACATGGACCTGCCGGAGGCGCGCAAGGTGCTCGCCGCCGGCGCGAAGGATGTCAAGGAAGCCCAACACAAAGCAAAGGAGAACACCGATGACTGACTGGATGGCGCTGTTTTCGAATCCCAAGGACATTGCGTTCTTCGCCGTGGCCGCGTGCGCCCTTCTCGTGATCGGCGGTCATGAGGCCTATCGGCTGTTGTCGGGACGCGGCGTGCGCGATGAGGGAAGCTCCCCCATCATCGAGGCCGTCGCGGGCGTGGCGGTCGTGTTCATTGTGATGTCGGCGACCGTCGGGCGCGATATCGCCGCGCACGCCAAGCCTTCGTTCAATCCCATCCCCGCGGTGCTTGCCGTGGTCGTGCTGGCCGTCGTCGCGGGTTTGCGCTGGCGCTTCCACCGCGGCTTGCCGCAAAGCGACGACGCCGAAAGCCGTCGCACTGCCGCGCACGATCTCTGAGGCGGCGTCAAGAGTGACATAAGGAAAGGCCCGGTGGAACGCCGGGCCTTTTCGTTCCACCGGCGCATGCTAGCCTCGCGCCATGAAGCCCTTTTCCAAACTCTCCCGCCACGTGTCCGACTCCGCCCCGCTCTTCCGCATCATCCTCGTCTGGGCGCTGGTCCTTGCCGTCGGTGCGTTCGTGCTCGACTGGCTGCAGTACCAGTACTTCGTTCGGATGTTTTCGCCGCAGATTTACATCGCGATCATCGGGACGGCGTTCGCGGCGGGTGGCGTCTGGGTGGGGTGGCGGCTTTCGGCGCGGCCGGCGGCGGCGGCGTTCGTGCGCAATGATGCGGCGCTCACGACGCTGGGGCTCACGGGGCAGGAGATGAAGGTGCTGGAACGGTTGGCGGCCGGGCAGTCCAACAAGGAGATCGCGGCGGGGATGGGGCTGTCGCCCAACACGGTGAAGACCCATGCCGCCAATCTGTTCGCCAAGCTCGAGGCCGGGCGGCGGAGCCAGGCGGTGGCCAAGGCGCGCCTGTTGCGGCTGATCCCCTGAGTTTCGGCCCGGCAAACGGGCGAATTGGGCGATTTCACCCGTTTGGGCGATACACTGCGGTGCGATTTCCGCCCCATATTTGCGGCGTCGAACCGCAAAGGAGCAGGGGACATGACCCGCGCAATATTCATCTACGGCCTGATCTCGGGGGCGCTCGCCGTGTTCGGGATCATCGGCACCATTCTTCTTCCGGCGGGCAACCCGCTGCATGAGAGCCTGTGGGTCGGCTATCTGATCATGCTGGTCGCGCTGTCGGCGATCCTGGTGGGGGTGAAGCAGTATCGCGACGAGGTGCAGGGCGGCGTGATCAGCTTCGGCAAGGCGTTCCTGATCGGGCTCGGCATCGCCGCGGTCGCGGGCGTCGCCTATGTGCTGGTGTGGGAGGCCTATTGCGCGCTCGCGCATTACGACTTCGCGGACGGCTACATCCGCGAAACGCTGGCAGCGCAGCGCGCCGCGGGCGTCACGGGCGCCGCGTATCAGAAGGCGGTGGCCGACATGGAGACGTTCCGCGCCCAATACGCCAATCCGCTCTACCGCGTGCCGATGACGTTCGCGGAGATATTCCCCGTCGGCCTGCTGATCGCGCTGGTCAGCGCGGCGCTGCTGCGCAACCCGCGATTCCTGCCGGCGAAGGCGGCGGCCTAGATCGCATCGCTTTCAAGACGAGGAGGCCCGGCGCGCGCCGGGCCTTCATGCCGCTTTCGCGACGCCGCAAAACCTGATCCAGGTTAAAAGCGCGGAGCGATTTCGCGCAAATCCGCCTCGTTCATCTTCAAATTTACGAAACACCTCTCGAACCGCGTAAGCGCCGCTTCACGGTGGACTCCGGTTTCAGTCGACACCTTGCCGCATGCGCCCATCATCGCGCCGAGGGCAGATGTTGGGGTGTGACATGACAGCGAAAACGATCGGGGCGGTTATTGGGCCGGTTTTGGGGATGTTGTGCGCGAGCCAGGCGGCCGTCGCGCAGGATCTGAAATCCAATCACATGGCGCCGCGCGCGGAGCTGTGCCGGGCGCAGACCGCGGGCATTTGCGGCGACACGCTCGAGACGGGCGTGGCGCGGCTGGCGGCGAAGGCGGCGTTCTCGCCGTCGATGCAGCCGTCGCAGCAGGAACTGCTGGGCATCCTGCTCGTCATGTCGTTCCGCGACAGCAAGGGACATGGCGCATAGCCGTCGGGGGAGTTCATCATGAAACGCATCGCTTTGGCGGCCACCGCAATCCTGGCGCTGGCCGGCGCAATCGGACCGGCATGGAGCGGCGAGAGCGGCGATAACGAATCCGCCGCCGGGCCTGCCTGGCTCGCGACCGTCGCCGACCAGAAACTGATCGCGGTCGACGGCTCGACGCTCACCTTGTCGCCGGGACACGACGCGCTCGCGCTGACGACGGTTTCGCAGGCCGGCGGCGCGCAGAAGAAGCTGTTCGTGCTGATGAGCGACAATATGGGCACCGTTGCCGACGGCGCGAACAGCGCAAGCATCTCGGGCTTCTTCCGCGTCACCGACAGCGGGCTCGACGCGCAATTCTCCGACGGCCATAGCGAAACGCTGATGCTCAACGGCGCGGGCGGCATCACGCTGGCGACGCGGGGCAGCACCGGCGGTGCCACCTGCGTGTCCTGGTATCCCTCCGGTCATCTGTTCAGCGACGCCGAACGTCGCGCGGCATTGGCCGACTATGCGAACCGTCTCGGTCTCGCCCAATCCACGAAAACGCCGCGCGCGGACTCCTGCGCGGCGCAGAAGGCGGTCGTGCAGGCGCCGCCGGCCGCGCACCCGACGCGCCACGCGCTGCACAGCGCGGATGCCAGTCCCTCGCCGCTCTTCGTGCATGCCTCGCTCTCGCATCCGGTGGATGACGATGCCGCGCTGCCGCCGCCCGCGGCGCCGGCGCCCGTCGCTTGGGTCAAGACCGCTGTCGTCCAAAAAAGCGAGCAACCGCCCGCCGCCGACGCGCCCACCGGAAGCGGCGCATCGAATTGCCTGAGCGTCGAGAGCGACGGCGTCAATCTCGGCTTCCGCAACCAGTGCGGCTACGGTGTGCAGTTCGTCTATTGCCTGCAGATGGAATCCGAGCAGGCCGCGAGCTGTGACGCGGGCGGCAAGCCCGGCGCTGTGTCCGCCAACGCATTCACGCCACTGCTACTGGGCGCGAACATCAAGCAGAGCGATGCCGAACATGATTTCCGCTGGGTCGCCTGCAGCGGAGACGCCAGCGAGGTCACGCCGCATCTGGATCGCGCCGATCCGCCAGCGGGCCGCTGCGTCCGCATCAAATCGTCCTGAGTCCAGTCGTCAAAGCCAGTCGTCAAAAAAAGAAGGGGTCTGCCATGAAAACATTCTTGAAAATCCCGGCCGCCGCGCTCGCCACGCTTGCCATGATGGGACAAGGTTTCGCCGCGGAAGTCTGCGCCAAGCCGGATGAGGCGATGGCGCTGAAAGCCGCCGCCCTGCAGCAGGAGCTGATGGTCGCCGCGCTTTATTGCGACGACGTCGGCCAGTACAACCGCTTCGTGATCTCCTATCGCCGCGAATTGCAGGATTCCGATGCCGCACTGCTTGGCTATTTCCAGCGCAGCGGCGCGCGGGTGGGCGCGGACAATTACAACGCCTACAAGACAGCGCTCGCCAACAACTTCTCCCTTGCCAGCCTGCACGGCCGGCAGGCGTTCTGCTACGCCGCGGATGTCGCGTTCGGCGAGGCGGCGCGCGTCGGATCGCTTTCGACGCTCGTCGCCGTCCATCCCGTTGCCGGCGCCGAAGCCTATCCGGCCTGCGAGCGCGGCGGCGAGCAGGCCGACACGGTCGCGGGCGGATCGTCGGCAACGCGGCTCGCGACGAACGGGCGAAACTAAGCCAAATCGGCGGCTTCCCGGGCGGGATTGGCCTTCATCGGATGGGGAATATCTACCGGACTTGATCGGGCTCGGAATTGGTCGTTACGTGCGCCGCCGCCATTTCCACCCCGGAGTTCCCATGTCCTATTCCATCTACGACGCTTCGATCCCGCCGATGATCCGCATGCTGCAGAACCTGTCGAAGATACTCGACAAGGCGGTGGCGCAGGCGAAGCAGCGGGACATTCCGCTCTCCACCTTGCTCGAAGCGCGGCTGGCGCCCGACATGCATCCTTTCACGCGCCAGATTCAGATCATGAGCGACGGCGCCAAGGGCGCCGCGGCGCGGCTGGCCGGCGTCGAGCCGCCGAGCTTTCCCGACACCGAGACGACGTTTCCCGAGCTTCAGACGCGCATCGCCAAGACGGTCGATTTTCTCAAGAGCATCGCCGCCGACAAGGTCGCGGGCGCGGAAGACCGCACGGTCGTGCTCAAATTCCCCAGCGGCGAAATGAAATTCACCGGCAAGGAATTCCTCACCGGCTTTGCGCTGCCCAATTTCTATTTCCACGCGACGACGGCCTATGACCTGCTGCGTCACAAGGGCATCGAGATCGGCAAGATGGATTATTTGGGCGGCGCCTGATCGCGGAAATAGGGCTCGACCGTGCCTTTGTATTTGACCGTCATGGCATTGCCATGGCGGTCGACGGTCTTGCCGACGGCGAGCCGCACCCAGCCCTCGCTGACGCAGTATTCCTCGACATTGTTGCGGTCGATATCGTTGAAGCGCACGCCGACGCCGCGCTCCAGCAGGGCCGCGTCGTGAAACGGGCTTTTCGGATTGGCCGAAAGGCGGTCGGGTGGCGTGTCGGTCATGGCGCGCCAAGCAACAGGGTCCGCGCGGCGACGTCAAGGGCCCGGAACGTCTCCGGGCCCTGTCGCGTCATCGCTCCGCTCAATGCTCGCGGTGTGTGCCGCTGCCGTGAACGTGACTGTATCCGTTGTAAGCGTCGTGACGGAAATGGTGGCCGTCATCGCGGTGCCAGTTGCGGCCGGAGTCGGCATAGTAAAAGGCGCCATCGTCGCCCCAGTAGCCGTCGTTGAACGGGCCGTAATAGCCGTCATAGTAGCCGTCATAATAGTCGCTGACGCCGACGCCAACACCGACGCCACCGCCGCGTGTTTCAACCGCGCAACCCGTCATCAGCAGCGATGCCAGAGCGGCCGAAATGGCCAGAATTTTCGTATTCACATTCGCCTCCAATTTCTCCGGATGCGCCGCCAGCCTCGTTGCGCAAACGTGCAAGCCCTGGATTGGATGCAGGGCAACGGTCGGCCGTTGCGTTACCCGAGCGGTTCCTCAGCCCGGCGGCGACGGGCGATGGCGCGGCCGAAATAGACCGGGTCTTTCAGCCAATGGATGAGCATCTTGCAGTCGAGCCGGTTGGGCCTGCGGCCGCAGGCGAGGTGTTTCAGCAGCGCTTCGGGCTGGCGCAGCTCACAGTCGGGAACGCCTATGACCGTATCGCCTGCGTTCTCGATCTTCGCGAAATTGGCGCCGGCGATCATCGCGGCGTCCATGGTGAAGAAGAAGCGTGGATTGCATTCCAGCAGCCAGACGGTTCCGTCCGCCTCGATTCGCGCGTCGAAATTGAATACGCCGTCGAGACGCAGGTCGCGCGCGATCCCGCCGACGATACGCGCGAGCTCGGGCTCGCGCGCAAACGTGAAAGCGCCGTCCGGATAGCAATAGGTGATCTGCTTGGCGACCCGCCCCTCGCGCGCAAAGATGCTGATGGAGCGGTCGCGGCCTTCGATGTAATCCTGGATCAGGATCGGGGCGTAGTCGATTGTCGCGGCGACGGCGCCCGCATTGTTCCGGTCGATCTTCACCACGCCGACGCCGCCCCAGCGGTTGATCGGCTTGAGGATGGCCGGCAGGCGAACGCAATCATTGGCCAGGATCGCTGTCAGTGCCTCGCGATTGGCGAGCAGACGCCCCTGCGGGTGGCGGATGTCGTGGGCGCGGCAGAGATCCATGAAGCGGTCCTTCGTCGCCAGCGCGTCGAAGGTCGCGAGATCTGGAATCGGGAAGACCGGCGTCGTCAGGCGCGTGCGGACCATCGCCAGGAAGCGCGTTGTGACGCCGTCGGCCGGAAGGATCATGTCGATGGCATGGGCCTGCGCGAAGGCTTCGATGCGCGCGACCGCGATCTCCTCGTTGGGCGCCGGATCGAACGTGAAGTCGCGAAAGCCGGCGCAATAGCGTGAGGCAGCGAGACCGCGCGCCTGCGCCGCGCCGAAGACGTAGACCTTTGCCCCCGCCGCGGCCGCGCAACGCAGCACGCGATAGGGCGCCTGCAGGGCGTGCGCCAGCAGCAGGACGGCGCGGGGCGCGCGGGCGCGAACATCCCAGCCGGCAGCATCCTCGTGTCGAAACGGGGCGTTCATGAGCGGGGAGGTGCAAGGCGGTGGCCAGACCAGTGCCGATAAAACCCGTGCCAGTTCAGGACAACGTGTCTCGCGCCGTCACCGGATAGCATCCGAGCAGGAACATCATGGCGCCGTCGCCGGCGAGCGGAAGCAGCAGTTCGGAATAAAGCGTCTTGCGGCCTTCGCGGCGTATGCTGAGCGCGGATATGACCGGCGCGCGGCTGACGTAAGCCAGATCGATCGTCGCGCGCAAACCCTTGCGGATGCCAGGCGCGAGAGCGCCTAGTTCCAGCCCCGTGGTCTCGCGGCCAAAGCGCGGACTGAGCTCGGTGCCGCCGAGCCGCACCCGGAAGCCGCCCTGCTCAGGCTCGAGCAGGGCCAGGTGCCCGAGCCAGGGCTTGAGCACCTGCAGCGGCAGCTCGGCGCGCGCCGGCATGCGGCGTTGGCCGCGTTTTTCGTTCCAGCAGGCGAGCAATGCCTTCAATCGGGGATGAAGCGGACCGTCCGGTCCGCGGTGAATATGCAGCGCCAGGAGCTCTATCGGCGTCGGATTGCCGGGAGGCGCCGTCACGTTTTCGGCTTGCGGCGCCCGTTCCGGGGCCCGCTGGCGCGATAGCGATCCGGCCAGATTTCCGCCGGCGAGACACCCAGGAAACGGGCGATGATCTCCTCGCCGCGTGGGCGCCGGCGGATCAGCGTGCCGCGAAGATAGGACTCGCTGTATTGATGCTTCTTGGACAAGGCGGAGAGCGTCAGCCCCTTCTTGCGAATCGCCGCCTTGACGTCCTCCGC
Organism: Rhizomicrobium sp.; assembly: GCA_035601715.1. GTDB lineage: Bacteria > Pseudomonadota > Alphaproteobacteria > Micropepsales > Micropepsaceae > Rhizomicrobium. Next base: position 271 of record DATNNS010000016.1, on the reverse strand, counting down.
ATGCCAACCCGATAAAGCTTTAGGCCGCAGACGCTTCGGATCGGCGCTTTTCACGGGCATAGTGTCTTTACCTTAGGTAGCTATGCTATGTCTCAAGAAGTGACGTTCGTTATGGACAAAAGTACTGGTATCCGGGGTTCATTGCTGGTGTCAAGGGGAAATATTCGGGAAAGCTTAGGTGTCAACTCCAAAGTCTAAAGGAAAACCCAAAAGCGGCGGAGTCTTGCAGGACGGACCTGCCGCTTTCCGGGTGGAACTGGGCGAGCGCATC
>DATNNS010000015.1:0-2660 GCA_035601715.1 Rhizomicrobium sp. | reverse complement strand
GATCATAATGAAAGAGTTGGGATTCTCCGCCGTCTTCACGATCCACTCGCGCTCCTGCTCCACGCTGGGCACGGTGCGGCGCGTGATGGTGTCCAGCCGCTCCGCGACGAGCGCCGTCATGTAATCCACCAGAGCCTCGGCGTCGGCCGGGCCGGCGGGGCGGATTTCGACGCGGTCCGGCGGTTGCGGCATTGGCGGCGATCCTGCTTCGCGCTAACACAAGGCGACGATAATTAGCGGAGCGGGCCATGCCCATCAATTACGACGAACTGATGCAGGCCAAATCGACCGGCATCGCCTCGAAATACGGCGACCGCGAGACCATGCTCTATGCGCTCGGCATCGGCTTCATGCGCGATCCGATGAACGAGGCGGAGTTGCCGTTCTGTTACGAGAACGGGCTCAAGACCGTGCCGACCATGGCGACCGTGATCGGCTGGGGGCAGGGCGGCACGATGGCCCGCTCCGGCATCAACTATCTGATGGTCGTGCATGGCGAGCAGCGCATCACGATGCACAAGCCGCTGCCGTCGGCCGCCGAAGTCGTGTCCGACGAGCGCGTGCTCGGCGTCTTCGACAAGGGCAAGGATAAAGGCGCGGTGCTGGTGACCGAGCGGGTGATGCGCGAGAAGACGTCCGGCGACAAGCTCTGCACGCTGGTCTCCACCACCTTCGCGCGCGGCGATGGCGGCTTCGGCGGGCCCAAGGACGGCGCGCCCGAGCCGCATCCGGTGCCCACGCGCGCGCCCGATCTGGTGCATGAGGCCGATACGCGCGCCGACCAGGCCTTTATTTACGCGCTCTCCGGCGACCGCAATCCGCTGCACCGCGATCCCAAGGTGGCGAAGATGGCGGGCTTCCCGCGGCCGATCCTGCACGGGCTGTGCAGCTACGGCACCGCTTGCCGCTCGATCATCTCCACAATCTGCAAATACGATCCGACACAGATCGTGGGCTTCGACGTGCGCTTCTCTTCGCCCGTCTTTCCGGGTGAAACGATCGTGACGGAGATGTGGATGGACGGGAAGATCGTCTCGTTCCGCTGCAAGCTCAAGGAGCGCGATGTCGTGGCGATCAACAACGGCAAATGCACGCTTGCCTGACCCGATCGCCGAAGCGGATGGCCTGATCGCGGACGGCCGCGCCCGCGAAGCCGCTGCGCTGCTGAAAAACCTGATCGAAGCCGGACGCGGCGGTCTGCTCGCGCGATTGCGCCTGGCGCGCGCGCTGGACGCGGCGGGCGACAATGGCGCCGCGCTGGCGGTCGCGCGGGAAACCGCGCTGCTTCATCCGAACATCTCCCTCGTTGCTGCCGCGCTGGGCGAGGCGCTGCTCGGTGGCGGCCGCCTGCCCACCGCCATCGGCGAATTCCAGCGCGCGCTGCGCCTTGATCCGGACAATGCCGAGGCGCGGCTCGGTCTGGGCCGCGCCTGGCTCGATGCGGGCGAGCCGGAGAAGGCGCTGGAAGCATTCGACGCCATCGCCGACGAAGATGCGCGCGTGTGGGCCGCGCCGAAGATCGCCGAGGCGCACGCGATGCGCGCGGCGCCGCGCTCGAACGCGCGTTACGTGCGCCATCTCTTCGATCAGTTCTCGACCGATTACGACGCGCGCATGATCGGCCAGCTCGGCTATCGCGCGCCGGCAATCCTGCGCGAATTGTTCGACCTCACGATCGCGGCGGACGGCTTGTCCATTCTCGATCTCGGTTGCGGCACAGGCTTGAGCGGCGAGGCTTTCCGCGATGCCGCCGCGCGGCTGGACGGGATCGATCTCAGTCCCGCCATGATCGCCAAGGCGCGGGCGCGCGGCATCTACGACGATCTGCGCGTCGCCGACCTCGAAACGACGCTCGACGGCGCACGCGCTTACGACCTGATCCTCGCCGCCGATACGCTGGTCTACTTCGGCGATCTGGCCGCGGTTTTCAAAGGTGCGGTGCGCAGTCTTGCGCCCGGCGGCAATTTCCTTTTCACAGTCGAGAAGGCGGACGGCGACGGCTTCGAGCTCGGTCCCAAGCGCCGCTGGCGGCATTCCCAGGCCTATCTGCGCGCGCAGGCCGGACATGCCGGCTTTGAGATATCTGGATTTGTCGATTGCGTTCCACGCAGCGAGGCGGGCGTTCCCGTCGAAGGTTACGCGGTCGCGCTCGCAAAGCCGGACAGGTTTGCGAAAAGCGCAGAGTGATTGCCGTTCCGCCACGCCGCGCCAGCGCCTAGCATGCGACTGCGGAATCGGGAGCGCGCCATGACCTCGACTATCGGAATCCTGATTTTCGACGATGCCGAGGAGCTCGACTTCGTCGGGCCATGGGAAGTGTTCACGGTCATCAACCAGGTGTTCGCGCATGACGGCAAGGAAAAGCCGCATGACGTGCTGCTCGTCTCCGAACGCGACGCGCCGGTGCGGTGCGCCAAGGGCATGCGCGTGCTGCCCGATGTCACGACCGCCACTTGTCCGCCGCTCGACGTGCTGCTCGTCCCGGGCGGGCAGGGGACGCGGCGCGAAGTGAAGAACGAGGCGTTGCTCGCCTGGATCGCCAAGACCGCGGCCGGCTGCAGCTGGATCACAAGCGTGTGTACCGGCGCGCTGCTGCTGACCGCCGCCGGCCCCGCGAAGGGCAAGCGCGTCACAACCCATTGGGGCTTCGTCGAACAATT
>DATNNS010000014.1:0-6173 GCA_035601715.1 Rhizomicrobium sp. | reverse complement strand
CTGGTCGGCGCCGCGCTGTCGCTGGGCTTCGGCGACGCGACCCTGAAAATGCTGTGGATCAGGGTCGCGATTTCCGTTCTCACCGGCGCGGTGGGCGGACCGTTCGGGCAGATGTCGTTCAATATGAAGCGGATGGGGTATTGATCCGCGCGCCGTCGCGGCGGCATATCCCCATGACGAGAGGACCATCGCATGAGCCGGTTGATGCGCGTGACGGAAGAGCTGATGACCTATATCGAGCGCGTCGGCGCGCGCGAGGCGCCGGCGCAGGCCCATTGCCGCGAACAGACGCGCAAGATGCCCATGGCGATGATGCAGATCGGCCCCGATCAGGGCGCGTTCATGGCGCTGATTGCCCGGCTGATCGGCGCCAGGCGCTATCTCGAGATAGGCACCTTCACCGGCTACAGCGCGCTGTCGGTCGCGCTGGCCTTGCCGGCGGACGGCAAGGCGGTGTGTTGCGACGTGAGCAAGGAATTCACCGACAAGGCGCGCGGCTACTGGAAAGAGGCAGGCGTGGAGTCGAAGATCGAGCTCAGGCTTGGCCCGGCGCTCGAAACGCTCGATGCGATGATCGCGGCCAGGGAAACGCCGTTCGACTTCGCCTTCATCGACGCCGACAAGTCCAACTATGACGGCTATTACGAGCGCGCGTTGAAGCTGCTGCGCCCGGGCGGGTTGATAGCGCTCGACAACATGCTGTGGAGCGGCGCCGTCGCCGACCCGAAGAACAGCGACAAGGACACGGTGGCGCTGCGCGCCCTCAACGAAAAAATCCACGCCGACGCGCGGGTCGACATGGCGCTGGCCGCGATCGGCGATGGCGTGATGCTGGCGCGCAAAAAATAAATCACCTCCTCGCAAGGGGGGAGGTTAAGGAACCCACCACGCCAGCGCGTCCTGCTCCACGCGCTTGATCCAGTCGTTCTTCTCGGCGTTGTAGGCGAGCGTGTCATTGGGCTGGGCCGCTGCGGCGCGGATTTTCTCCATCTCATATTCCTTCGCGACGAACGGACGCGCGCGCAGATAATCGCGGAAGGCGAGGTGGCGCGCGATGGCCGGATCGCCGTCGCGATAGCAGTGGAGCTGGAACGTGCGCTTGCCGGTGGCGGAATCGGTGAGCGTGCAATAGCGCCGGCCGGCAAGCCCGAATTCGCCGTACCACTTGTAGCCGAGCGCGCGGACCGCATCTTGCCGCGCATCGAACCGCGCCAGATCGGCGACCAGCGGCATCATGTCCACGATCGGCTTGGCAAGGATGCCCGGAATGGCGGTCGAGCCGATGTGATGGACGGTGAGGAGCAGATCGCCAAGCGCCGCCTTCAGCCGCGCGCTCTCCGCCGCCGCCGTCTTCGCCCAGGCCGGAGAATGGGGATGAAGCTCGACCGGGATGATGTCGGGTTTGGCGTCCATCGTCGGCCCCAGCGAAAAGGCCCCGATGTCGCCATCGGGGCCTTGGTTTACGCGCCTAGCGGCGATTGCCCATCAGCCGCAGCAGCATCAGGAACAAATTGATGAAGTCGAGATAGAGCCGCAGCGCGCCGAAGATCGCCTTGCGCCCCGAGACCGTCGCATCGTCGCCCGCGGCATAGCTTTCCTTGATCGACTGCGTGTCATAGGCGGTCAGCCCCGTGAAGATCAGCACGCCCGCCACCGAGATCACCCATTGCAGCATGGTGTTGTGCCAGAAGAACCCGACCACCATCGCGATGACGAGGCCGACCAGGCCCATCATGAGGAAATGGCCGAAGCCTGTGAGATCGGTCTTGGTCGTATAGCCCCACAAGCTCATGGCGCCGAAGGTCGCCGCCGTGATGAAGAACACTTCCGCGATGCTGGCCTGCGTATAGACAACGAACAGCGACGCGAAGGTCACGCCGATCAGGCCGGCATAACCAAGGAAGCTCGCGCGCGCGGTGCTTACGCTCATCTTCTGAATGCGGAAGCTCAGGAACAGCACGAGTCCCAGCGAGCCCAGCAGCAGCACCCACATGAACGGGCCGAACAGCGTAACGCCGAAGCTCGTCAGCATGACGCCGTTGGGCAGGCGGGCGGCAGCGAGCGAGGGATCGCCTGTTACGGCGGCGAGGAAGGTGCCGTAGGCTGCGGCGCCGGTGAGCGCGAGGCCCGCGAACATGTAGTTGTAGACGCGCAGCATGTAGGCGCGCAGCCCGGCGTCGATGTCGCCGGCGGCCGCCGCCGTGCCGCGCAGCGCGCGATTGTCATAATCAGCCATCTGGCAGAATCTCCTTTGCCCGGCGCGAGGGCCGGTTTGGACTACTATATCGTGTTTGCACGGCCTTGGATCAAGGTTTTAAACCGCGGTTTCCGCGGCAATCGAGTTGGGAACGGCATGGCGAATCGGCAATTCACCATCGTGCGGGATTGCGCGGCCCATGCCGACGAGATCGCCGCCATCACGCGCGCCGCGTTCGCGCGGCAATATGGCAGCGGCGATGCGAAGCGGCCTTGATTTCGGCGTTGCGCGCCGATGGCGCGGTGGTGGCGGAACTCGCGGCGCTGGAAGACGGCCAGATCGTCGGCCACGCACTATTCAGCCTGCTCACCGTCACGCCCCCGACAAGGCGTATCGCCGCGCTTGCTCCGGTCTGCGCGCGGATCGACCGGCAAAAGACCGGCATCGGTTCCGCGCTGATCCGCGAGGGGATCGAGATTTGCCGCGCGCAGGGCTTCGATGCCGTCGCCGTGCTGGGCGATCCGGCCTATTACGGCCGTTTCGGTTTCAAGCTGGAAACAGCTCACGCGCTGCAATCGGTCTATTCCGGGCCGCATTTTCAGGCGCTCGCGTTGTGCGACGGCGCGCTCGCCGGCGGGCCATGGCGGGTGAGCTATCCGAAGGCGTTCGGCTAGGGCGCGCGCAGCAACTGCGCCGGGCGCGCCGACAGCGCGGCCCAGGCGGCGATCAGCCCGAAAGCCAGCGTGGCGCCGCCGCCGCCCAGCACCGTGACCAGCGCCGCGCCCGTGTCGAACACCAGCTTCACGTCGAAAACGTAATGCGTGACCGCCCAGGCCGCGAGCGTTCCGGCGCCGAGCGCGAGCACGCCGGTCGCGGCCCCGATCAGGCCGTATTCCATTGCGTAGATCGACGCGATCCGCGCCCGCGTCGCGCCCAGCACTTTCAGCACCGTTGAATCGTAAAGCCGCGCGCGCTGTCCCGCCGCGATGGCGCCGGCCAGCACGAACAATCCGGCCAGGATGGTGACGAGGCTCGCGGCCCGCACGCCGTCGCTCAATTCCTGCAACAGGCCGTTGACCTGCGCGATGGCGTCCTTAACCCGCACGGTCGACACATTGGGGAATTTGTCGGTGATCGCGCGATACATCGCCTCCTCGTCGCGCGGTTCGACGCGGACGCTGGCGAGGAAATCGTGCGGCGCGTGGTCGATCAGGCCCGGCGACAGGATCAGCACGAAGTTCTGCTGTCCGTTGGAGAAATCGACGTCGCGCAGATTGGCGATGCTGCCGGTGATCTCGCGGCCGAGCACGTTCAGGGTGATCGTGTCGCCGAGCTTCAGATGCATCCCCGCCGCGAGCTCCGCGTCGAACGAGATCAGCGTCGGGCCGGCATAGTTCGCCGGCCACCATTTGCCGTCCGTGATGTCCGTGCCTTTGGGCGGCGTCGCTGCATAGCTGATGCCGCGATCGCCGGCGAGCGCCCAACGCGCGCTCTGCTCGACCTTGGCATCCTTCGCCGCCACGCCATTGAGCGCGGTGATGCGCCCGCGGATCATCGGCGTGCGCTTGTAGCCGGAGGTGGTGGGAAAGCGCGCGACGGTCTTGTCGAACGCATCGCTCTCGTCGGGCTGGATGTCGATGAAGAAGAAGGTCGGCGCGGTGCCGGGCAGGCTGTCCTTCACTTGCGCCGCGATCGTGCCGTCGAGCAGCATCACGGTGGTGAGCAGGGTCAGGCCGAGGCCCAATGCGACGACGACCGAGGCCGTCGCCGCGCCCGGGCGGGTCAGATTGGCGAGCGCGAGCCGCCACGCCGGACGCTTCGGCCGCGCGATCCGGCGCAAGCCCCAGCGCAATCCTTCCGCGAACAGCCGCAGCACGATCAACCCGCCCGCGACGCCGCCGAGGAAATAAGCCGCGAAGACGGCCGATGGCGCGATCAACAGAGCCAGCACGACCACAATCGCACCGGCACCGGCAGCAAGCGCGAGATAGGGCAGGCGGGCGCGTGCGTTGGCCGGCGCGACGATGTCGCGGAACAGGCTCGCCGGCGCAATCTCGCGGGTGCGCGCCAGCGGCGGAATCGCGAACGCGGCGGCTGAGAGCAATCCGAATGCGGCTGCGAGCCACAGCGGCCCGGCATAGACGGCATATTTCGCCGGCGCCGGAATCTCCGCGCCGAAGAAGGCCTCGACCACGAACGGCAGCGCGACGCCGATGATGAGACCGACCGCGACAGCCGCGAGCGCGACCGCCATCACCTGGATGAAGAACATCAAAAAGATCGTGCCGCCTTCCGCGCCCAATGCTTTCAGGGTCGCGATCTCGGCGCGCTTGCGGTCGAGGAACGCGCCGACCGCCTGTCCCGCGCCGACGCCGCCGACGGCGAGCGCCGTCAGCCCGACCAGCGTGAGGAACATCGTCACCTGCTCGACGAAGCGGCGGATGCCCGGCGCGGCGTTATCGCGGTCGCTGATCTGCCAGCCGCCGTCGGGAAACGCGGCCTCGGCGTCGCGCCTGAACGCCGGGATCGACGCGTCGAGCGGCATCGCGACGCGATAGGAATATTCGATCAGGCTTCCCAGCGTCACGAGGCCGGTGCGCGCGAGGCCGTCGCTGGAGACGATCACATGCGGCCCCAGGCTGAAGCCGCCCGACAACCGGTCCGGTTCGCTCGTCAGCACGCCGGTGACGCGGAAATCCTGCGACCCAATGCGCAGAAGCGCGCTGCGCGCGACATGAAGGTGATCGAGCAGGCTCTGCTCGGCAACCGCGCCGCAAATGTTTTTCGTGCAAGCAAGATCGGCGGCGAGCGCGGCGTTGGGCGAAAGCGTCACGCTGCCATAGAGCGGATAGGCGCCGTCGACCGCCTTCAGCTCGATCAACTGCCGCTCGGCTTCGGCGCCGTTCTTCAGCGCATAGGCCATGCCGCGCATCGAGATGGTGTCGGACGTGCGGCCGTGGCGCATGATGAAGGCATGCTCTTGCGCCGTCATCGGCCGGTGCACGAGGCGGACAGCCACGTCGCCGCCGAGCAGCACGCGGCCCTGGCTCGCCATGCCGGTGAGGAGCGCGTCGGCCAGCGAGCCGACGCCGGCGATGGACGCGACGCCCAAGGCGAGGCACGCGAAGAAGATCCGGAAACCCGACAAGCCGCTGCGCATCTCGCGCCGCGCCAGCCGGAACGCGAGCGCGGTTATGCGCGCTCGTCCGCCACAATGCGGCCGTCCTTGAGCCGCACGATGCGTCCGCAGCGCCGCGCCAGCGACTCTTCATGCGTGACCAGGAACAATGTCGTGCGCGACCGCGCATGCAGCGCGAACAGAAGGTCGGCGACATCGGCGCCGGTCTTGCCGTCGAGGTTGCCGGTCGGCTCGTCGGCGAACAGCACTTTGGGTTTCGGCGCGATCGCACGCGCGAGCGCCACGCGCTGCTGCTCGCCGCCGGACAGCTGGCCGGGATAATGCGCGAGCCGCGCGCCCAGCCCGACGGTTTCGAGTTCAGCCTTCGCCCGCGCGAACGCATCGCGCGCCCCGGCCAACTCAAGCGGCACGGCGACGTTCTCCAGCGCGGTCATGGTCGGAATCAGATGGAAGGACTGGAACACGATGCCGACATTGTCGCGGCGGAAACGGGCGAGCGCATCCTCGCCGAGCCGGGTGATGTCGATGCCCGCCACGGTGGCGCGGCCCGCGGTCGGCGCCTCGAGCCCGGCCGCCACCATCAGCAGCGACGACTTGCCAGAGCCCGACGGCCCCAGCAGCGCCACGGCTTCACCTTGCTCGACGCTCAGCGTGACGCCGGACAGGATGGCGACAGGCCCCGCCGCGCTCGAAAGCGTCAGGCTGATGTCTTCCAGTTTTATGGCGGGCATGTCTCACTCGGGTGACGTGCGCGACCGGCACGGGCGTGATACGCGATATGGCATGAAAGCGGCCCGATTCAAGAACTCTTCTGCACCTCCCCCTTGTGGGGAGGTC
>DATNNS010000013.1:0-2640 GCA_035601715.1 Rhizomicrobium sp. | reverse complement strand
TGCGGGGTTTAAGCGAATTGCGGGTCAAGGAATCCGATCGGTTGGCCGCCACCGCCGACATGCTGCGCGTCAACGGCGTCAAGGTCGAGATCGCGGGCGACGACCTGATCGTCGAAGGCAAGGGCCATGTCGCGGGCGAGGGTCTTGTCGCCACCCACATGGATCATCGCATCGCGATGTCGGCGCTGGTGATGGGGTTGGCCTCCGACAAGCCGGTCACGGTCGACGACACCGCCTTCATCGCCACCAGCTTTCCGGATTTCATCCCGATGATGCGCGGGCTGGGGGCGGAGTTTTCATGATCATCGCCATCGACGGACCGGCTGCGTCGGGAAAGGGCACGCTCGGCAAGCGGCTCGCCAAGCATTACGGCTATCGCCACCTCGATACCGGCGTGATCTACCGCGCGGTCGCCAAGGCCCTGCTGGATGCCGGCGCTGACCTGACCGATGAAATGCTGGCGGTTTCGGCAGCACTTGAGCTCGATCCCGAAAAGTTCGGTAATCCCGCCCTGAAGACCCAGGTGGTGGGCGATGCTGCCTCGGTGGTTTCCGCGATTCCCAAAGTACGGGCGGTGCTGGTGAACTTTCAGCGTCAATTCGCCGCGGATCCGCCGGGCGCGGTGCTGGACGGCCGGGACATCGGAACCGTGATCTGCCCGCATGCCGATGTGAAGATATTCGTCATGGCCGACCCGAAAGTCCGGGCCCGCCGCCGCACGCTGGAGGCACGAGCCAGGGGTGAGGACGCCGACGAGGCCGCGGTGCTGGCCGATATCCTCAAGCGCGACGAACGCGACCAAAATCGCGCCACCGCGCCCCTGAAAGCAGCCCCGGATGCGCACTTGCTGGATAACTCGCATTTGGATATAGAAGGCGGCGTCCGGGCCGCCATCGACATTGTCGAGGCCGTCCGAGCGGGCCGGCAGCGGGTTTGAGCGCATCTGAACTAAATCGCTCAAACGAAACCGCTGCCGTCATTGGAGGAAAGCCCGCTCCAGGTCTTGAACATCGATGTCCCGAGGCCGATTTGCCTCGTTCAGGTCCCGGATGAATATCTGAATATCAACGTATCGAACGTGCAGTTTTGCTGCCGGCCCGCGGTTGCGATTTTTCGCAATGAGCGGCCGCCAGGGTTCGCGGACCTCTGGCACTTCACGCCCGATACGCCCCTTAACCCGAAAAGCCGGCGATACCCGCATCTGGAGAACAAATGGCTTCGACTGCTACTTCCTATAATCCTTCCCGCGACGATTTCGCCGCCATGCTCGACGAGTCCTTTGCCGGCGGCAACCTGCAGGAAAGCTCCGTCATCAAGGGCACCGTTGTTGCGATCGAGAAGGACATGGCCGTCATCGACGTCGGCCTGAAGACCGAAGGCCGCGTGGCGCTGCGTGAATTCGCAGGACCCGGCCGCGACTCTGAACTCAAGGTAGGCGATCAGGTCGAGGTGTTTCTCGACCGCATCGAGAATGCACTCGGCGAGGCCGTGCTGTCGCGCGACAAGGCGCGCCGCGAGGAAAGCTGGGGCAAGCTCGAGAAAGCCTTCAACAACAACGAGAAGGTGCACGGCGTCATCTTCAATCAGGTCAAGGGCGGCTTCACCGTCGATCTCGACGGCGCGGTGGCCTTCCTGCCGCGCTCGCAGGTCGATATCAGGCCGATCCGCGACGTCGCACCGCTGATGAACAACTCGCAGCCGTTCCAGATCCTCAAGATGGATCGCCGCCGCGGCAACATCGTGGTGTCGCGCCGCACCGTGCTGGAAGAGACCCGCGCCGAGCAGCGCCAGGAACTGGTGCAGAATCTCGAAGAGGGTCAGGTCATCGACGGCGTCGTCAAGAACATCACCGATTACGGCGCGTTCGTCGATCTCGGCGGCATCGACGGCCTGCTGCACGTCACCGATATCGCCTGGCGCCGGGTCAACCACCCGACCGAAGTTTTGACCATCGGCCAGACGGTGAAGGTGAAGATCATCAAGATCAATCACGAAACCCACCGCATCTCGCTCGGCATGAAGCAGCTGCTGGACGATCCGTGGCAGGGCATCGAGGCGAAGTATCCGCTCAATGCGCGCTTCACCGGCCGCGTCACCAACATCACCGACTACGGCGCGTTCGTCGAACTGGAGCCGGGCATCGAAGGCCTGATCCACGTCTCGGAAATGTCGTGGACCAAGAAGAACATGCACCCCGGCAAGATCGTTTCGACCTCGCAGGAAGTCGAAGTGCAGGTTCTCGAAGTCGATTCGGTCAAGCGCCGGATTTCGCTCGGCCTCAAGCAGACCATGCGCAATCCCTGGGAAGTGTTCGTCGAAAAGTTCCCGGTGGGATCGACGGTCGAAGGCGAGGTCAAGAACAAGACCGAGTTCGGTCTGTTCCTCGGGCTCGAGGGCGACGTCGACGGCATGGTCCATCTGTCCGATCTCGACTGGAAGCTTCCGGGCGAGCAGGTGATCGACAACTTCAAGAAGGGCGACATGGTCAAGGCCGTGGTGCTCGATGTCGATGTCGAAAAGGAACGCATCTCGCTCGGCGTCAAGCAGCTCGAGGGCGATCCGTTCGCCGAACCGGGCGACGTCAAGAAGGGCGCGGTGGTGACTTGCGAGGTGCTCGAAGTGAAGGAAAGCGGCATCGAA
>DATNNS010000012.1:0-15410 GCA_035601715.1 Rhizomicrobium sp. | reverse complement strand
GGACCTGAACTACTTCATTTCGCAGGCCAATGAAGCGGGATCGACCTCGTTCCAGTACTTCAAGGACGTGGTGCTCGATTTCTCGTTGCAGAACCCCTACGTCGTGATCGGTCTGCTGCTTGGCGGCTTGTTGCCCTATCTGTTCGGCGGCATGGCGATGACGGCGGTCGGGCGCGCGGCGGGCGCGGTGGTTGAGGAAGTGCGCAAGCAGTTCCGCGAAATGCCGGGCATCATGCTGGGCACGCAGAAGCCTAACTATGCGCGCGCCGTCGATCTGCTCACCAAGGCGGCGATCCGCGAGATGATCCTGCCGTCGATGCTGCCGGTGCTGTCGCCGATCGTGCTGTTCTTCATCGTCGACTGGGTCGCCGGCAAGACGCAGGCGTTCGATGCGCTGGGCGCCATGTTGCTGGGCGTAATCGTCACCGGCCTGTTCGTCGCGATCTCGATGACCTCTGGTGGCGGCGCCTGGGACAACGCCAAGAAGTTCATCGAAGACGGCAACTACGGCGGCAAGGGTTCCGACGCCCACAAGGCGGCCGTAACCGGCGATACGGTCGGCGATCCCTACAAGGACACAGCCGGCCCGGCTGTGAACCCGATGATCAAGATCACGAACATCGTGGCGCTGCTGCTTCTGGCCACGCTGGCGCACGGCCTGTAGAAACGCGCAAAAGCGAACGGGCGCGGACTACGGTCCGCGCCCGTTTCGTTTTTCGTCGATCCGTTCAGGGATACCCGCCGCTGCCTTGACCGCCGCCAGGGTTGGGCTGCGAGGTGCCGCCAGGGCTGCTGCCGCCGAGGGGCACGCCGGGCGTGGCACTGAATAGCTGTTCGAGGAACGTGACCTCGCGGCCAGGCGTGGGCGTGGTGCGGGTTTCAAAGGCGACGACATGGCCGTCGCGCAATCCGTAATGCTTGATGTCGACGACCTTGCCGTCCTTGTCGAAATGGATGGCCATGACCGCGCGCTTTTCGATCGTGGGATCGAAGAAGGCGACCTGCCGCTCGACGCTCGAGATGTAGTACCAGGCGTCGCCGCCGAACGTCGCTTCGGTCGAGGGGTCGCCCAGCCGCTCCTGGATCGTGGTCTTGGTGTCGGTGCCCACCTTGATGGCGGCCTCGCCAACCGGGTCGGGGAGATAGCCGCGCTGGTTGACGACCGGCGTGCACCCAATGAGGACAAAGGTGGCGATCGCGAGCGCGGGAACTTTCATGGATAGGGTCCTTACACGGGACAAAACGTCCCATTTGCGATGTGCTAGCCTCGGCGGCGCGAGGTTGCAAGCATTACAGTCAGGAAAGGCGGCAATATGCTGAATACATGGCGCAAATCCGCGGACCGAAGGCGGCTTTCCGACCAGCTTTGCGCCGCTCTGATCGCGCGGTCCCGGGCGCCGGTATTCTTCCGCGACCTTGGCGTGCCGGACACAATCGATGGCCGTTTCGATCTGCTTGCGCTGCATGCCTGGCTTGTCCTGGAACGGCTGGAAGCGATCGACCAGCGGGACGTTGCGCAGGCCGTCACGGATGCACTGTTCGTGGGTTTCGACGAGGGCCTGCGCGATCTCGGTGCCGGCGACATGGGCATGAGCCGTCGCATGAAGAAGCTGGCGCAAGCCTTTTACGGCCGCATGCAGGCCTATAGTGCGGCGGCGGACGATGCCGAGCTGGCGGCCGCGATCGCGCGCAATGTCTATCGTGGCGCGGACGCCGGCGGGGCAGCCCGAACTCTGGCGCTTTATGCCAAGCTCGCACGTGTTCATCTTTGCAGCGCCGATATCGCCCGCGGCATCGTCGAATTCGGCCCTTTACCGGGTACTGAGGACGGTGCAGCGTGAATCCGCCGATCCAGCATATCTACGATCTCAACCGCCTTTCCGCGGCAGGCGACGACGTCGTTGTCACTGCCAAAGGCGACGAACTGGTTCAGCTCGCACGCTGGGCGGAAGTGGAATCCGTGACGCGTTTCGAAGGCCGCATCGCGCTGCGACGGCTATCTCAGACCCGGTTTTCCTATGAGGCGGAACTTTTGGCTGACATCGTCCAAAGCTGCGTGGTTACGCTCGATCCCGTGCCGTCGCATATCGCGCGAAACTTCGCGCGTATTTTGCTGCTGACCACTGGCCGGCCCGCCGGCGGAAGCGAAACCATCGTATTGCCGCCCGACGCCGACGATTCGCCCGACGAGATCGAAAGCAGCCGCTACGACCTGGCCATCCCGCTCCTGGAGGAATTGGCACTGGCCATCGATCCCTATCCGCGGGCCCCCGGCGTGACCTTCGAGGCGCCGGTCCCTAGGCCTGCGCCCGAAGAAAGCCCCTTCGCAGTTCTCAAGAAGTTGAAGCCGGGCGCCTGAATGGCACAAAATCTGGCCCGCCAGACCCTTGAATCCCAAGGCGGTTTCGGCTTCACTCCGCGCCTCGTTTTTTGACCCCAGCCGAATGCGGGGCGCCGCCGGCGTCCGGAACGGAATTGGGGCATTCCAAGGAGCTTTTCCGCCATGGCGGTTCCAAAAAGAAAGAAATCGCCGTCGCGGCGGAACATGCGCCGTGCGCATCACCGGCTGGTGCCCGTCGCTCATGTCGAATGTCCCAATTGCGGCGAACAGCGGCGTCCTCATCACGTCTGTGGGGCTTGCGGTCATTATGCCGACCGCGAAGTCGCAAAGGCCAAGGCCTGATCGAATCCCGACCGACGACGCGGCCTTCTTGCCAAGCGCGAGGCGCAATTGACCGGTAGCCTGACGGTCTCGATCGATGCGATGGGCGGCGACACGGGCCCCGGCATCGTCGTGGCCGCACTGGCGCGTTCGGCCGTGCGCCATCCGGCCGTCCGCTTTCTGCTGCATGGCGACGAGGCGGTGCTGGGGCCTCTGTTCGCCAAGCGCGCCAAGCTTCTGGAGCGCGTCGAAATCCGCCACAGCGCCGAATTCGTGCGGATGGACGAGAAGCCGAGCCAGGCGCTGCGCCGCGGCCGCAACACCAGCATGTGGCGCGCGATCGAGTCGGTGAAGAACGCCGAGGCGCAGGTCATCATATCCGCCGGCAACACCGGCGCGCTGATGGCGATGTCGATGTTCCAGCTACGCGTGCTTGAAGGCATCGACCGTCCGGCAATCGCGGCGTTGTGGCCGACCAAACGCGGCCAGAGCGTGGTGCTCGACGTCGGCGCCAATGTCGAATGCGATGCCCAGCAGCTCGTAGATTTCGCGGTGATGGGGCAGGCTTTCGCCCGCGCCATTCTGGGCCTCGACCGGCCCATACTGGGGCTTCTCAATGTCGGCTCTGAAGACGCCAAGGGCCATGACGCCGTGAAAGCGGCGGCGCAGATCCTACGCACAGCCAAACTTCCGATCGAATTCCGCGGTTTTGTCGAAGGCGACGATATCTCGGAAGGCGAAACCGACGTGGTCGTCACCGATGGCTTCACCGGCAATGTCGCGTTGAAGACAGCAGAAGGCACCGCAAAGATGGTGGTGTATTTCCTGCGCACCGCGATGCGCCGCTCGCTGTTCGGCAAGATCGGCGGATTTTTCGCGTCCGGCGCGCTCGGCGTGCTGCGCCGCAAGCTCGATCCGCGCGCCTCCAATGGCGGCATATTCCTCGGCCTCAACGGCGTCGTGGTGAAAAGCCATGGCGGCACCGACGCGCTGGGTTTCGCCAGTGCGCTCGACATGGCCGTCGACATGGCGCGCGCCGACGTGATCTCCAAAATCATCGCCGACCGCGCCGGTCTCGCCACGGCCATCGCACCCGCAGCCACCAGCGGAGCCGCCGTTTCGTGAGCATTGTGCGATCGCAGATCATCGGCCTCGGTTCTTATCTGCCCGAGACCATCCTCACCAACGACCAACTCGCCAAGCGCGTGGACACGACGGACGCCTGGATCGCCGACCGCACCGGCATTCGCCAGCGCCATATCGCGCGCGATGGGGAAACGACGTCCGACCTCGCGCTGAAATCGGCCGAGGCTGCTTTGGCCGATGCGAGGATCGGCGTCGATGAACTCGATCTCATTGTCGTCGCGACAACCACGCCCGACGAAACCTTTCCCTCCGTTGCCACCAAAATCCAGGCACGGCTGGGAATGACGCGCGGTGCGGCGTTTGACGTCCAGGCGGTTTGCTCGGGATTTATCTACGGTCTGTCGGTTACCGATGCCTTCATCAAGTCGGGGCAGGCCAAGACGGTTCTGCTGATCGGCGCCGAAACGATGTCGCGTCTGATGGACTGGACGGATCGCTCGACCTGCGTGTTGTTCGGCGACGGTGCCGGCGCGGTGGTGCTGCGCGCGGGCGAGGGCCGGGGCGATGCATCCGACCGCGGTGTCCTCAACACGCAGCTTTTTTCCGACGGCCGTCATCATGACTTCCTCTATGTCGACGGCGGGCCCTCGACCACGGGCACGACAGGTCATTTGCGGATGGCCGGCCGGGACGTCTTCAAGCACGCCGTGGTCAACACCATCGCGGCTATGGAGCAGTCGGCCCGCGCCGGCGGGGTCAGCATGGAAGAGGTTGACTGGATCGTCCCCCACCAGGCCAACCAGCGCATCCTGGACACCACCGCCTGGAAGCTCGGCCTGCCCAAGGAGCGGGTGATCTCGACCATCGCGAACCACGGCAACACTTCTGCGGCCTCGGTGCCCTTGGCCCTCGACGTCGGCGTCCGCGACGGCCGGATCAAGCGCGGCGACCTGCTGCTGCTCGAGGCCATGGGCGGCGGCTTCACCTGGGGCGCGGCCTTGGTCCGCTGGTAAGGTACTGTCTGAGCGCATTCTTCTATCCCTTTGACGTTGACGGGTAATTCCGCTGCCCCTACGCTCCGCCCAGGACTCCGGAGTCGCCGATTCCATGACGACGAATACCCTGACCCGCGCCGATCTGAGCGAGGCCGTCTTTCAATCCGTCGGCCTGTCGCGCAACGAATCGGCGCAGATGGTCGAAGACATGCTTGAGGAGGTCTGCGCGGCGCTGGCGCGCGGCGAGACCGTGAAGCTTTCCTCGTTCGGCACCTTCGCGGTGCGGCAGAAATCCCAGCGCATGGGCCGCAATCCTAAGACCGGCGACGAGGTGCCGATCGCGCCGCGCCGCGTGCTCGTGTTCCGCCCGAGCCATGTGCTCAAGGCGATGATCAACGGCGAGGCGCCGCCCGAAGTGGAAGTCGAGAACGAATGAGTTCGGCCTTGGCCCCTGTCGTGCCGCTGCGCGCGAAGTCGCCGGAAGCGTTCCGCACCATCAGCGAAGTCTCCGCCGAGCTCGACGTTCCCCAGCATGTGCTGCGTTTCTGGGAAACGCGCTTCGCGCAGGTCAAGCCGGTCAAGCGCGCCGGCGGGCGGCGCTACTATCGGCCCGACGATGTCGATCTGTTGCGCGGCATCCGCTCTCTCCTCTATGCCGACGGCTATACGATCAAGGGCGTCCAGAAAGTGCTGCGCGAGCGCGGCCTGCGCCATGTCGCGGGCATCGGACGCGGCGAGGCGAATGGTTCTGCGGCCACCGATCTCATCGACGACGAGCCACGTTACGCGCGTGCCGCTCTCGCCCGCCTGGAGCAGGCGCATGAAAGCGGCGACATCGTGCCCGCCCTGCTCGACGAGCGCCGGCAGGTGAAGCTCGAAATCCTGCTGGCCGAATTGCTTGTCCTCAAGGAGCGGCTGCAGGGCGGCAAGCTGTCGGCCTGACCGGCGGGGTTTCGCGCCAATATCATCGGTTGCCCGGCCCAAGGCCGCCGCCTATAGTCCGCGCCCCTCGCGGATTTCATATCCGCAATTGGCATCGGAGCGTGGCGCAGCCTGGTTAGCGCACCAGTCTGGGGGACTGGGGGTCGTGGGTTCAAATCCCGCCGCTCCGACCAATAACATCTACGGAATTTCGCGGCATCGAATATCCGCCAGACCTTCCGCATCGACGCGAACCAGACACCATTGCTCGGCGCTCTCGGCGTTCGAAACTTTGAAAACATCCGGGAAGGTCGGCGCATGCCCCGCCTTTTCCTCCAGTATCTTGCCGAAATATTTCAGCGCGAATCCAACATGGGGATAGGCATGCATCGCCACGGCCTTCTTCATCGACCTGTAGACGCCATCCTCATAATATCTTTCGCGAACGGACTTGGATGCCAAGTCGTCGAAATAGTTATTCAAGACGGTCAGGCTATCTTGCGGAACATCCTTGGCCGGCTGCTCCGATACGCGCTCCATTTTCGCCTTGAAGCGGTGGCTGGTCAGTCCCATCGACGCCTGGACTATCTCGCCGTCGAAGGTTCCATTCCCCTCCCAAACGGCGTCATAGGTGGTGTGCGTGAACGCCCCGCCCCAGCGCATGCTCAACTTGTTGTCGTCAAGGGTGACTTCCGGGACTTCTTGCAGAAAGTCGTCGGCGCAAATGATCGAGACACCGTCACCCCGCTGCTTGAAATTGCAGAAATCACCGGTGACGGGCTCGGCCAGCCCGGGCCATTCCGGCAGCACCATTTTCCAGTCGCCGTATAGTCCTGTGGTCGAGACGATCACTTCCTCTATTGGCGTTTGGACATCGGAAACAGCGCCCTTGGCAGCGGGCTTCTCCTTGCCTTCGGCGGCCGCGGCCGAATCCGTTTTCGGTTCCGCAAGCGCTTCTTGAGCGTAACAAACTGAGCCGACCATCAGCGCGATCGCGGAAAGCGAGTGAATTGCTTCTCTCTTCATCTATGAGACTCCAACTCCGGCCAATATTCCGGCAACCGATCAGCGTTCCGCCGGCATCGTCTCGCGCCACAGCGCGTGGCCGCGGTCGAGCACGAAGAGATTCCGGTTGTCCTCGATCTGGATCGCCGCCGCGCCGCCGTCGTGTTGCACGTCTTCGTCTATCAGTTCCTTATGCCGGGTGTCGGCTGGTTCGCGCCAGAGCCGGCCGTCTTTGGTCAGCACATAAGCGACATTACCATCCATAGCCGCGAATGCGCCGACATCACTGTCGACTTGTTCGGGCGTTTTGCCGGCAGTCATGCGCCACAGCACGGCATCGGGGCTGGTCAGCACATAAATGCTGTCGCCTGCGACGCGAAAGCTCCCGAGTTTGGACGCTATGCGCGTGCGATGCGCGCGGCCGCCGTTCTCGGCCCAAAGCGTTCCGTCCGGCGTGGCCGCATAGACGAGGTTTCCGGCCACCGCCTCAAACGAAGCGATCGGAAAATCGACAGAAGTCCGATTTTTCATGTCGCCGGTCTCGCGCCACAGCTTGCTGTCGGTTCCCAGGACATAGACAACATTGCGATCCAGCGCCTGGAATGACGCGACCGCGGAATCGACCCACTGCCGCGATTTCCCGTCCGTATCTTCGCGCCACAGTTTCGCATCCGGCCCCAGCGCGTATACCGCGCCATCCACCACCTGGAACGATTTCACGGACGGATCGATGACATGCGCGTCCTTGGCGCCGATCGTGTCGCGCCAGAGCTTGCCGTCGGTGATAAGCGCATAAACGACGTTGCCGTTCACGACCTGGAACTTCGTCACGGCGCCGGCGATCGCACGACGGGTGTTGCGTCCGTAGCCGGCCGGCGGCAGCAGGACGATGCCGCCGCCACCGGGAAACGCGTTCTGTTTCATCGCTGACACCGGATCGCGCGCCAGACAACGGCGGAACGCGGCGATGCCGCCTGGTTCGGTGAGATCACCGCTCAGTTGAACGCACAGCAGACGAAGCTGCTTGGTTCGGGCGCTGTCTTGCGCCGCGGCGGCCGAGGCGACGAGCAGGGCAAGCAGGCAGATCGCAAATTTCCGAAGCATCGAATCGTACCTTTGTTTGGCAGCCTGCTTGCCGTGAAAGAATGTGAACAATGCCGAACGATTGCAACCGCACGCGGCCCATCGTGGTCGCATCCCTCTCAACGGGCTCGCCGATAGCTGGCATCGCCACATGTCCGCGCCCTTGACTTTGTGTTAAGGTTGGCGCTATAGGCTGCCCATTCTCGTGATTGCACGACGCGCACCTTTGTAAACAAGTGCCTGTCATCGCGGGTTCACTCGAAACCATCCGTTCGTCCAGACGTGCACGGAAGACGGCAACAACGCCGTATACGCGCGCCCAATCGTGGGCGCTCGCTCTTCTGGCGCAGTCAAGGACCATTTTGTGACTCATTCCTCTTTCACCGAGCTCGGCATTGTCGAGCCGCTTCGGCGCGCGCTTGAGGCCGAAGGATACACGACCCCCACGCCGATCCAGACGCGTGCGATTCCCGAGCTTCTCGCCGGGCGCGATCTTCTGGGCCTGGCGCAGACCGGCACCGGCAAGACCGCGGCGTTCGCGCTGCCGATCCTGCAGCGGCTTTCCGTCGGCCATGAGCAGCGCCCCGCGCGTTCCGTGCGCGCGCTGATTCTCGCACCGACCCGCGAGCTGGTGATCCAGATCTCCGACAGCTTCCGCATCTACGGAAAATTCCTGCATCTTCGCCACGCTGTCGTCGTCGGCGGCGTCGGCCAGGGGCCGCAGGTCAAGGCGCTTGCCGGCGGCGTCGATATCCTCGTCGCCACGCCCAGCCGTCTGCTCGATCTCGTGCGAGGCAATGCACTTCGCCTCGGCGACGTCGAATGCCTGGTGCTCGACGAAGCCGACCGCATGCTCGACATGGGCTTCATCCGCGACATCCGCCGCATCGTCGCGGCGGTGCCGCGCAAGCGCCAGTCCATGCTGTTCTCGGCGACCATGCCGACCGATGTGGAACATCTCGCCAATTCGATCCTGCATCAGCCGGTGCGCATCGACATCTCGCCGCCGACCAGGACGGCGGAGAATATCGACCAGCGCGTTTTCTACGTCTCCACCGCCGACAAGCGTGCGCTGCTGTCGACCTTGCTGGTCGACTCAGCGCTCGAGCGCGTCCTCGTCTTCACCCGCACCAAGCACGCGGCCAATCGCGTGGCCGAACATCTGGGCAAGAGCGGCGTCGATGCTGAGGCGATCCACGGCAACAAGTCGCAAGGCGCCCGCCAGCGCGCGCTCGAGCGGTTTCGCTCCGGGTCGGCACGCGTTCTCGTCGCTACCGATATTGCAGCGCGCGGCATCGACATCGACAATGTCACCCACGTGATCAATTTCGAGCTGCCGAACGAGCCGGAGAGCTATGTCCACCGTATCGGCCGCACGGCGCGTGCCGGCGCGGCGGGCATCGCGATTTCGTTCTGCGACGCGTCCGAGAACGCGCATCTGCGGCAGATCGAGCGGCTGACAAAATCCGCGCTTACCGTCATGCAGGGCAAGCCGGGCGCCGACCAGCCAGCGCCGTCGCAGCGCGGAAACAGGCCGTCGCCGCAGCGCGCCAGACGCGGCGGCTGGCAGCACCGGGGCGCCGCGCGCAATGCCGCGTGACCGCCTCCAAACGGCAATGCCTGCTTTTCGAACCGAACCTGCGCAAGGGAACCAACCGATCATGACGTATGAAGCAACCCAGGCGGAGTTTCTGGACGAACGCGAAACCGAAACCGCGGCGCGCAAGCTGCGCTCGGAATTTCCCTATGTCGTCGATCTTATCGGCGTGTTGCGCGCGCATCCCGGCGGCTTGCGCCGCTGGTCGGTGATGCGCGCAATGCGCAACCGCCGCAAGGACAGCGCCGGACCGATCCCGCAGAAATTCGAGGACGAGGTCGAACGCGTGTTCCGCCGCTGGTGCGGCGACGCCGACAAGATCCGCGAGACCGCAGATGCGACGACGCTGTTCTATCGTCCCGGCGAGCGCGCCGGCGAAGTCTGGGCGGTGCATGGCGAACGGGCCGATAGCTGGCTCAAAGCCGAACATCTCGACGACGGGCGTTAGAACAGGCTCACGAGCGGTCGAGCACGTCCGCGTTTTGCGGGTAGCGCCGGAACCAGGCGGCCGCATAGGGGCAGCTCGGCACGATCTTGGATCCGTCGGCACGCGCGAGCGCAACAATCCCTTGCATCAGCCGCGACGCCGTGCCCTTGCCGCGCAAGGGTACCGGCGCCTCGACATGCGGGATGGTGACGCGGTTGCCGGCGCGGCGGTAGGTCGCGAAGGCGGTCAGGCCGTTCTCGGTCAACTCGAAGCGGCCGCGCGCCGGGGCGTCTACCACATCAGCCATGGGCTTCAATCCAGGCCGCCATCAGATCGGCGGCGCGGGTGCGGTTCTTCTCCGAGTCCTCGAAATAATGCGCACCGGGCAGGAATTCGAGCGTCTTGTCGGTCGCAGCGAGCACGTTGAAAATCGCATGCGCGTCGCTGGGGAACACGCCCATGTCGGCCATGCTTTGGATCACCAGAGACGGCAGTTCGAGTTTCGCGAGCTGCGCCGCGCCGCTGCATTGGGACATTTCCAGGCTCCACATCGAAAGCCACGCGCGCAGGCTGCAGGTGCGCCCGATGCCGAAGGGCGAGCGGTTCGCCAGCGCCGGCGGACCGGCGTAGCAGCCAGGGCACGGCCGGTCGGACGGATCGATCGCCGGATCCATGAAGCGCAGGTCCGCCCAGGTGCGGAACACCGGAAAGATGCGGTCGGGGATTCCCGCCGCGTTCAACCGCGAAAGTTCTGTCTTCGCATAGTCCGTGATCCTTTGGTTGCGGGCGCACTGCGCGGCGCGGTAGCGCGCGATGAATTCCGCCGAATAGGGCGGTCCCGGAGCGAACGGGTCGAGCGCCGGGTCTGTCTTCACTGGATCGGTTTCGTCGATCACCGACGCGTCCATCCAGTTGGTCAGCACCTCCGGCCGTCCGGGATGGGCGTTGAGCGAGATATAAAGATCGCCTTTCGGCAGCGCCGACAATGCTTCGGCCATCGCGCCCTTGTTGCCTTTCGCGAGCGTCGGGGCAGCGGCTTCCGCCTGATAGGCCGCCATCAGCGAGCCGCCGCCGGAATTGCCCAGGAGCACGATCCGTTCCGCGCCCGCGACCTCGCGCAACCAGCGCACGCCCGCGCCGATGTCGATCAGCGCATGTTCGAGATGGAACAGGTCTTCGGCGCCGCGATAACGCGTGTTCCAGCCGAGAAATCCGAAGCCGCGCTCGGCGAAGAACGGCGCGATGTAATGTTCCGCGAAATCGACATTGTAATGCGTCGCGATCACCGCGGTCGTCGGGCGCTTGCCAGTCTCGTTCCAGTAAAGCCCCTGACACGGATGCCCGCCGGCGCCCGCGCGCGCCGAGGTGGGCGAGGCGAGGCCGACGAAGGTGCGCTCGATCACACCCGCACCATCAGCTTGCCGCGGTTTCGGCCTGCGAACAGGCCGGCGAGCGCGTCGGGCATCTTGTCGAAGCCTTCGACGATATCGACCGGCGCCTTGAGCTTCCCGTCCGCGAGCCAGCCGGCGAGCGCGGCTTCCGCCTGCATGCGGCGGTTGTAAAAATCCATCACCACGAAACCTTCCATGCGGATGCGTTTGGTGACGAGCAGGCCCGGGACGCCCGCGGGACCGCCGGCCGGCGTGCCGGTGTCGTATTGCGAGATGTTGCCGCAACAGGCGATGCGGCCGAACAAATTCATCCGCGCCAGCGCCGCGGCGAGAACGTCCCCGCCGGTATTATCGAAATAGACGTCGACGCCGGCGGGGCAGGCGGCTTTCACCTGCTTGTAGACGCCGCCGGCCTTGTAATCGATCGCCGCGTCGAAGCCGAGGTCACGCACGATCCAGTCGCATTTCTCCTTGCCGCCGGTTGTTCCCACCACGCGGCAGCCGGCGATCTTGGCGATCTGTCCCGCGATGGAGCCGACGGCGCCCGCCGCGCCGGAGACGAGCACCGTCTCGCCCGGTCGCGGCTTGCCCACGTCGAGCATGCCGAAATAGGCGGTGAGGCCGGTGATGCCGAGCACGCCGATGATGTGTTCGGGCTTGTGCGCCTTGTCGTGCTTGTTGAGCGCGCGGGCGGGCATCGCGGCATATTGCTGCCAGCCAAACTCGCCGCTCACGAGATCGCCGGGCGCGAATTTGTCGGCGTTCGATTTCACCACTTCGCCGATGCCCCAGCCCGCCATCAATTCGCCCGGCATGAGCTGGGAGCGATAGGTCGGGCCCATCATCCAGGCGCGGCTCGCGGGATCGAGCGACAGCAGCGTGGTCTTCACCAGCACTTCGCCGTCGCCCGGCTCAGGCATCGGCGCATCCTTGCGCTCGAAATGCTCCGGGCCGACCTGGCCGCTGGGCTTGGTTGCGAAGATCCATTGCCGGTTTGCCGCCATTTTCATTTCCTTTAGTTGACCTCGCGTCAGCTTGCCGGGTCGCGTCGATTGCCGCTAGCCTGCCGCGAAAGAATAACCGGGAGACGCCATGAGCGCGACTGGGATTGCCGGACTCAAGCCGGCGGTATCGTTCCTCAGGATTGAAGGCGACCAGGCCTGGCTCGCGGGCAGCAAATGCGGCAAGTGCGGCACCGTGTTCGTCGGTGACCGCGAGACCTGCGCCAAATGTTTCGCGCGCGCTGCGATGAAGCCGGTGAAGCTCGCCGACAGCGGCAAGCTCTACAATTTCACGGTCGTGCATCGCAATTTCCCCGGCGTGCCGGTGCCGTTCATCTCGGCGATTGTCGATCTCGACGGCGGCGGGACGCTCAAGGGCAATCTGCTCGACGTCGCGCCCGATCCCGACAAGATCAAGTTCGATATGCCGGTGAAGGTCGTCTACCGCGACGCCGGCCGCAAGGACAAAGAGGGCAATTCCTACCTCGCCTATTTTTTCGTGCCCGCGAACTAACGGAGACGCATCATGAGCAACGATGTCTATGTCGTCGGAACCGACATGATCAAATTCGGCCGCTTCCCCAACCGCTCCATCGCGGAGATGGGCGGCGAGGCGGCGCTGATGGCGCTGGACGATTGCGGCCTCGGCATCGCCGACATGCAGGCGCTCTATTGCGGCAACCTGTTCGAGGCCTCGGGCGGCGTCGGCCAGCGGGTGCTGCGCGAGATCGGACAGACGGGGATTCCCGTCGTCAACGTCGCCAATGCCTGCGCCACGGGCGCGACCGCCTTCCGCGAAGGCTGGATGGCGATCAAGGCGGGCATCTACGACATCGTGCTGGCGGTCGGCGTCGAGCAGATGGGCAGCGGCCTGCTCGGCGGCGGTGGTGGCGGCAAGGGCATTTCGACCGAGGGCCTGCTCGGCTCGGGCACGATGCCAAGCGTGTTCGCGCATGTCGGCCTTGAGCACACCCGCCAATACGGCACGACGTTCGAGCAGTTCGCCAAGGTTTCGGTGAAGAACCATCATCACTCCACGCTCAATCCCAAGGCGATGTATCAGAAGGAAACCCCGCTCGAGGAAGTGATGGGCGCGGAGATGATCTCCTATCCCAACACCAAGCTGATGTGCTCGGTGAACGTCGACGGCTCGGCGGCGGCGGTGCTGTGCTCCGAAAAGAAGGCGCGCGAGCTCGGCCTGATGGGCCGCGCGGTGAAAGTGCGCGCCTCGGCGCTGGCGAGCGATCCCTATACCGAGCACAACATCGCGATGATGGACTTCAATGCTGTGACCAAGCTCGCGGCGAAGTCCGCCTATGAGATGGCGGGGCTCGGGCCGGACGACGTCGATCTGATCGAGCTGCATGACTGTTTCGCCACCGCGGAGATCGTGCATTACGAAAATCTCGGTCTGTGCAAGGCGGGCGAGGCCGGGCGGCTGATCGATTCCGGCGAGACCGCGCTCGGCGGCCGCGTTCCGGTCAACGTCTCCGGCGGCTTGCTCTCCAAGGGCCATCCGCTCGGCGCCACCGGCATCGCCAACATCTATGAAGTGACGACTCATCTGCGCGGCGAGGCCGGCAACCGCCAGGTCGCGGGCGCCAAGATCGGCCTCACCCACGTGGTGGGTGCCGGCAGCGCCTGTGCGGTGCATATTCTGGAGAAGGTTTAGAGCGCGGATTTTGAGGGTCGCGCGAGACGCTTCTCGAGTCCCCACTGAATCGCGGAGCTTAAAATCCGCGCGGACGGAGTCCGAGTCCCTATCGGGATGCGCTTTTTTTGCGTTGCCGCTCGCGGTCGCTATCGGAAATCGAGTCTTCGCATGACGAGGCTCCTTGCGGACGCGCGAAAACGCCCGCGGGAAACCGCGCGCGCTGCTGTCCGAACGTGATTCGGGAGGAAGGGCCAAGCTAGCCCTGGAGCGTTGCGCTGTCAACCACAGATTGAAAAACGCCGAGGCGGATTTCCGCGATTTGTGCAGATCGAATCGGTGGCGCGGCGCCCCGGCGTAACGAAATGGCCCTCTCGCACGTATTCTCCGCAACGGCCGCCTTCCGCGCGCCGGTCAAACGTCCGGAGGAAACAATGATTCGAACGACCCTGGCGGCCGCCGCGGCCGCAATTCTGCTTGCAGGTCCCGCGCTGGCCCAGAACAGCATGTCCGGCGGCAGCATGAGCGGCCCGGCGCCGCAGTCGACGACGAAGCCCGACGGCTGCACGGGCAATGCGAGTGGCACGACGATGAAGAGCAGCAACACCATGGCCGGCGGCAACAGCATGTCGGGCGGCAGCACGATGTCCGGCGGCAATTCGACGGCCGCCACGAATAACGGCGCCGCAAAGACCGCCGACACCGGCTGCACGGCCAAGACCGCCAAGCCGATGGACGGCGGCACGATGGGCCACTGATCCAAACAATCGTCATGGCCGCGCATCTATTTGTTGGCGTGCAAGCACGCCGGGGCGGCCATGACGAGCTTTGGCTTTACTTTTCCGGCTCGCGGTACATCCATGGCAGCAGCAGCCCGACGGGCACGATCCAAAGCGTGCCGGCGAGCACATAATAAGCGAGCGTCACATACCAGGGCGCGCCCGGCAGCACGCGCACGCCGATGCCCATCGCGAGCAGCGCATAGATCGGAATCCAGATCAGCGTGAGGATCGTGCCGATCAGTTTTTTGAGTCGCGGGGACAGGGAATTCCGGCTCCTTGGGGCCACTGATGACTTGTCGTCAGAATTCACGATAGACCGAACCGGCAGCCACCATCAATTCGCCGCGATTGCCGCGCCCGATGAGCGCAATCGCCCGCAAACCGGCGGGCGCGCATCGGGGAGGATGCCATGCAAGCTCTTCACACGACGCCCGCGAAATCCGCGCAACACCGCTTTGCCACCATCGGATTCGTCGGCGCCCTGCACATTGCGTTCATCTATGCCGTATTGGTGACGCTCGGCTATGTCCCGCCGCCGATCCACCAGAGCACGCCCATCGTCCGCATCATCGATCAGACGGCGTCCAAGCCGACGGATAATTTGCCACAGCGGCAGACGCCGATGGCCAAGCCGGACCGTCCCGATGTCCCCAAGCCGGTCATCGACATCGGCCCCAATCCTGACGGCGGCGCGAACACTCTGCCGCCCGGCGGGACAGGCACGTCGCCCGTGACGTTCGAACCGGTGACGGCTCTGGCCGGCACGCATACGATTCCGGCCTATCCGCCGCTGGACCGGCGGCTCGATC
>DATNNS010000011.1:0-7252 GCA_035601715.1 Rhizomicrobium sp. | reverse complement strand
GGAGGTGAAACATCATTCCACCGTCACGCTCTTCGCCAAATTCCGCGGCTGGTCGACGTCGGTGCCCTTCGCGACGGCCGTGTGATAGGCGAGCAGCTGCACCGGCAGCGAATAGACCAGCGGCGCGATCAGCGGGTCGGTCTCGGGCACTTCGATGGTCGCCCAGGGCTTGCCGCCGGCCGCCGCGATGCCGCGCGCGTCGGAGATCAGCACGACCTTGCCGCCGCGCGCCATGGTTTCCTGCATGTTGGAGATCGTCTTCTCGAACACCGCATCGTGCGGCGCCAGCACGATCACCGGCACATTCTCGTCGATCAGCGCGATCGGGCCGTGCTTCATCTCGCCGGCGGCATAGCCTTCGGCGTGGATGTAGGAGATTTCCTTGAGCTTCAGCGCGCCTTCCATCGCGAGCGGGAAATTCACGCCGCGGCCGAGATAAAGCACGTCGCGCGCCTTGGTCATCTCCGCGCCCAGCGCCTCGATCTTGGCTTCCTGCTTGAGAAACTCGACCATGTGGCGCGGAGTTTCGAGCAGGGCGGCGCAGAGCTTGGCTTCCGCCGCCGCGTCGAGCACGCCGCGGGCGCGCCCGGCCGCGATGGCAAGCGCCGCCAGCACCGAAAGCTGGCAGGTGAACGCCTTGGTCGAGGCGACGCCGATCTCCGGGCCCGCGAACGTCGGCAACACGATGTCGGCTTCGCGCGCGATGGAGCTTTCCGGCACGTTGACGACGGCGAGCGTGACCTGGCCCTGTGCCTTGGCGTCGCGCAGCGCCGCCAGCGTGTCGGCCGTCTCGCCGGACTGCGAGATGAACAGCGCCGCGCCGCCTTTGGGATAGACCGGATCGCGGTAGCGCAATTCGGAGGCGACATCGGCTTCCACCGCCAGCCGCGCCAGCTTCTCGAACCAGTATTTGCCCACGAGACCGGCATAGAACGCGGTGCCGCAGGCCGAGATCGTCAGCCGCGTCGCATTTTTCAGCGCTTCCACGGCGCGCGGCTCGCGCAGCGCGATGGCGGGGCCGGTCGCGTCGATGTAATGCGCCAGCGTGTGGCCGACGACTTCGGGCTGCTCATGGATCTCTTTCGCCATGAAGTGGCGGAAGCCACCTTTGTCGACCAGCCCCACTGTCGCGGCCGTCGTGGTGATCTCGCGATTGGCGAGCCGACCGGCGCCGTCATAGATCGTGACCTCGGGGCCGCGCAGCACGGCGACGTCGCCATCCTCGAGATAGGAGACACGGTTGGTGAAGGGCGCGAGCGCGAAGGCATCGGAGCCCAGATAGGCTTCGTCGGCGCCATAACCCACCGCCAGCGGGCTGCCCTTGCGCGCGCCGATCACGAGCGACTCCTCGCCGTCGAAGATCATCGCCAGCGCATAGGCGCCGGTGAGCCTTTGCGTCGCCGCGATCGCCGCCTTCACCGCATCGAAGCCCTGGTCGAGATAGTCGGTGACGAGATGGACGGCGACTTCGGTGTCGGTTTCCGATTGGAAGTGATGGCCCTTGGCGATCAACTCGTCGCGCAGGGCGCGGAAATTCTCGATGATGCCGTTGTGCACCAGCGCCACGCGCGCACTGGCGTGAGGATGGGCGTTGCTCTCGGTCGGCGCGCCGTGCGTCGCCCAACGGGTATGGCCGATGCCGGTGCGGCCCGCGAGCGGATGGCGCGCCAGCGCATCGGCGAGCTTGGACAGCTTTCCGGCGGCGCGGCGGCGCTCGATATGGCCGCCGACCAGGGTGGCAATGCCGGCCGAGTCGTAGCCGCGATATTCCAGGCGCCGCAGCGCTTCGAGGATGACCGGGGCCGCTTCCGCCCTGCCCGCGATGCCGACGATTCCGCACATATCTATGTCTTCCCTTTTTCCGCTTTTTTCCGGGCACGCAATTTCGCCGCCCAGCCCGGAATTTCGCGCTGCTCCGCCCGCGTCACCGCGAGCGCGTCCTTGCCCACATCCTTGGTGATCACCGATCCCGCGCCGACATAGGCGCCGTCGGCCACTTTCACCGGCGCCACCAGCGCCGAGTCCGAGCCGATGAAGGCGCCGGCGCCGATATCGGTGAAATGCTTGTCGAAGCCGTCGTAATTGCAGGTGATGGTGCCGGCGCCGATATTGGCGCCTGCGCCCACGCGCGCATCGCCGATATAGGCCAGATGGTTGGCCTTGGCGCCTTTTTCAATCCGCGCCTTCTTCACTTCGACGAAATTGCCGATATGGACATCGTCCTCGATCACGGCGCCGGGCCTGAGCCGCGCATGCGGGCCGATCAGCGCGCCGCGCCCGACTTCGGCGCCTTCGAGATGCGAATAGGATTTGATCTGCGCGCCGCTTCTCACCGTCACGCCGGGACCGAAGACGACGAACGGCGCGATCTGCACGTCGGCTTCGAGCCTGGTGTCATGCGACAGGAACACGGTCTCCGGCGCGACCATGCCGACGCCGGCCTCGAGTGCCGCGGCGCGCAGACGCATCTGCATCTGCGCCTCCGCGGCGGCGAGTTCGGCGCGGGAGTTGACGCCCATCATCTCGGCCTCGCCCGCCTCCACGACGGCGCAAGCGACGCCGTCGGCCTTGGCGAATTGCGGCACGTCGGTCAGGTAGAATTCGCCCTGCGCATTCTCGTTTTTCAATTGTCCGGCCCAGCGGAAGAATTGTTTCGAGTCCGCCGCCATGATGCCGGCATTGCAGAGCTTCACCTGCCGCTGATGCGCGTCGGCGTCCCTGTACTCGACGATGCGGTAAAGCAGTCCGTCATCGACGATCACGCGGCCGTAAGCGGTGCTGTCCGAATGGAACGCGACGACGGCCATGCCGGTTTTTTCCGCCGCCGCGAACGAGGCGAGGAACGTCGCCGGCGTCGCCAGCGGCATGTCGCCATAGGTCACGATCAGCGCGCCGGAGAAATCCTTGAGCGCAGCGGCCGCGCAATTCGCGGCATGGCCCGTGCCCAGCTGCCTGTCCTGCACCGCCGACTGCGCGCCTTGCGCCGCGACGAAGGCGCGGACTTCGCCGGCATCCGGCGCGGTGACGACGACGATGCGCTCCACGCCCGCGCCCTTCACCGCCGCGATCACATGGCCCAGGATCGGCAACCCGGCGACCTCGTGCATCACCTTGGCCCGGGCGGACTTCATCCGCGTGCCCTGGCCGGCGGCCAATATGATTCCTGCACGCGCGCTCACGGTTCGGCCTTCATCTTCGAGGCGCGATGGAAACCGGCGCCTGCTTCTGCGATAACCTGCCCTGAAATCAAGGCAAAATGACGATTTGCGACCGTATATTGCCCCGCGAAATCATACCCCAGTTCCATGCCCGAGACGCTACCCGCCCTGATTTTCGACCTCGACGGCACGCTGGTCGACACCGCGCCCGACCTGCTGGGCGCGCTCAACGCCGTGCTGGCGGCCGAGGGGCGGCATGGCGTGGATACCGCCACGCTGCGCCACATGGTCGGCTTCGGCGCGCGTTCGCTGATCGAGCAGGCGATGGCGGCCAGCGGCGCGCCGGTGACGGCAGACCGGCTGCCCGCATTGGTGGACCGCTTCATCGTCCATTATCGCGCCCATATCGCCGACGAGAGCCGCCCGTTTCCGCACGTGGTGGAAACGCTCGCCGCGCTCGCCGACGACGGCGCACGCATGGGCGTGCTGACCAACAAGCCGCAGGAACTGACCCAGCCGCTGCTCGAGACGCTCGGCCTCGCGCGCTATTTCACCGCGATCCACGGCGCGGGCCGCTACGACTATGTGAAGCCCGACCCGCGCGTGTTCCACCATGTCGTCGACGAACTTGGCGGCGGCCCGGCGATCATGATCGGCGATTCCAGGACCGACGTCGCCACCGCCCGTGCCGCCGGCGCGCCGGTTATCCTTCTATCCTACGGCTACACACCCGAGCCGGCACGCACACTGGGCGCGGACGCCGTGATCGACGATTTCGCGGACGTTCCGGCCTGGGTACGAAAGCTCGCGATCTGACCGGTCGCGGCCCTACTCTTGACCGTCCCCGCCGGCCCGCCGTATAGCGCGCGACCGGCATTTTCCGGGCGCGTAGCTCAGCGGGAGAGCACTCCCTTCACACGGGAGGGGTCACAGGTTCAATCCCTGTCGCGCCCACCATCAAGCAGTTGAAATCGCCATGCGTTTCCGGCGCTCGCCTGTCCCGGGTGCGAGCGAATTCGGAATTTAAGGGCGCGTCGCAGACTTGCGAAAAGAGCGCCGGGCAATCGTGAAAATCGTCGCGACAAGCGTTCGCGGTGTAAACCGGTCGGAAGGGAATCCGAACGTGACTAACAAAGACTGATGCGCGCCTGCGAACGCTAATGTCTCAGTAGGTATTGCGCATTGATTCTTCCCGTTTTTCGCGATTCCGAGAACAGGAATTCGGCGATACGCGAAACCCCTTAGGTAATGCTCCCGACTCACTTCCCCGTGCCGCCGCGAGCAGGATTCCCCTCCGAGCGCGCCGATCGACGGCGACGAGCTTGGTGGAGTGGAACATGCAAAATTTGAAAATTCGGCAGCAGCATATCAGACAGAGCGCTCTGGAACTGCAGCTGGCGATCCTCGCCAAGGCTGCGGAGCTGCACGATGCTGCGCTGAGCGGCCAGACGAGCGACAGCTCCAGAGTGCTCAAGATCGCGCGCTATCTCGCGCGCGCGGCCGGACCTTCGGGATGCCGAGCCGAATACGAGGCGTAGCGCCATGTTCGTGCTGTGCGATCCGTTCCGGCGCGAAGCCGATCCCGCATCGCGCCCGGTGCACAGGTAATACTACTTACTACCCAACCCGGAGCGCCTACGTAGAAGTCCTTATCCGCGTGTCCGCTTCATTTAACCGGTTGTAGAGCGGCTTCGCGCACATCATGGCGTGCGACAATGCATCGCCCGTTTTCAAGTTGCGAGGTCAATGTCGGGCGGCACGCAACCGAAGGATAGTGGCGTCATGAATTCCATCAGCATCAAGGCGAAATTCTTCGCGTCGTTCGCAGTCAAGCTGACGCTGATCTGCGCCGTGGGCGCGTTTGCTCTTTACGAATTCGCGAGCATGGCGGCGCTCAGCCGCTATTCGAACGCCAGCATACAGGGTGTTGCGACCGTTAACAGTCTGGACGCCGAGCTCAGCAGCATCCGAACGGCCGACGCCGAATACATGCTGGCCGCC
This sequence comes from Rhizomicrobium sp., assembly GCA_035601715.1. GTDB lineage: Bacteria > Pseudomonadota > Alphaproteobacteria > Micropepsales > Micropepsaceae > Rhizomicrobium. The sequence continues at coordinate 2,093 of DATNNS010000011.1, read as the reverse complement.
GGAGCGGCGCCGAAAGTCGAGGCGGAAAACGCCGTCGCGGACTCCAGAAAGATCATCACGGCCGATCTCCTGGATGTTCGCGATGCCGCCGATTCCCGCGAGGAAAAGCGCATCCTCGCGTCCCTCAATGAAAGAATGCCGCGCTTTTTCAGCGCCAACGGCGAATTCCTGGCGCTATTGCGCGCCCACCACATCGTGGAAGCGCGCGCGCTGTTCATGGGCGAGCTGTACGGCAGCTTCCACCAGATGAACGACCTCGTCGATCGTTTCGACGCGATCAACACGGCGCAGGCCGCGGCTGCAAGCCGGACGGCTGCCGTCGCGGAACGGCACTCGACCTATGTCATTCTGGCGGCCATCCTGATTGCCATCTTCACCGCAGTCGGGGTGGTCGTGACGCTGGTCCGATCGGTCGTTACGCCGTTGCTGGCGATGACACGGGCGCTGAAAGAACTGGCTGACGGCAATCTGAACGCCCAAGTGCCGGCGACGAATCGCAAGGACGAAATCGGCCAGTTGGCGCATGCCATGACCTGCTTCAAGGCGGCCGCGCTCGATTTGCGCGTCGCCAAAGAAGAAGCCGAGGCCGGCACGCGGGTGAAGTCCGAATTCCTGGCCAATATGAGCCACGAGATCCGCACCCCGATGAACGGCATCCTGGGGATGACGAATCTGCTTCTCGAAACGAAACTCGATGCGGAGCAGCGCGGTTTTGCCGAGGTGGTGGCGGAATCCGGCGAAGCGCTGCTGACGGTCGTGAACGACATCCTGGATATTTCCAAACTCGAATCCGGCAAGTTGGAAATCGAGACCATCGACTTCGACCTGGGCGCCACGGTGGAAAGCGCGGCCGCTCTCATGGCGCCCAAGGCGCGGCAGAAGCAGCTCGACATGGCGATGTTCATCGAGCCCGAGGCGCGGGGCGCCTATCGCGGCGATCCCACGCGGCTTCGCCAGATTCTGCTCAATCTCCTCAACAACGCCATCAAATTCACCGAGAGAGGCGGCGTCTCGATTCAGGTCGCCGTGAAGCTCGGCCATATGCAGACCGGCAAAGGCAAGGTTCCGTTGCGCTTCGAGGTCGCCGACACCGGCATGGGGATGGCCGAGAGCGTGCGCGAGAGGCTGTTCCAGAAGTTCAGCCAGGCCGACAGCTCGATGACGCGCCGGTTCGGCGGCACCGGCCTCGGCCTGGCGATCTGCAAGCAGCTCGTCGAACTGATGCATGGCGAGATCGGCGTCACCAGCAGCGTCGACGTAGGCTCCATATTCTGGTTCGAGATTCCGTTCGAGAAATCGACCGCCCATGTCGCCGACCGCGAGACGCTGCCGGCGCACTTCAAGACCTTGCGCGTTCTTCTCGTCGATGACATCGAGATGAACATCACGATCATGACGCGGCAATTGAAAGCCTTCGGCATGACCGTCACCGGCGTCTCCGACGGTTTCGCCGCGATGGCGGAGCTCGAGCGCGCCTGGCATCGCGGCAAGCCCTACGACCTGGTGTTCCTCGATCAGATGATGCCGGGGTTGGCGGGCGACCAATTGGCGGCGCGGATTCGCGCGCATCCCCATCTCGCGGAAGTCAAGCTTGTGGTCGTGTCTTCGGGCGGTCGCGGCATCGTCAAGAACGCCCGCAATCTGAGGCTGGAGGCCGTTCTTGAAAAGCCCGTCCGTCACCAGGAACTGCTGGACACTCTGATCAATATCTACAGCACGAAATCCGAGCCTTCGGCAGCGCTTGCCCCCTCAGGCGATGCCGTCGCGAAGCGGCCGGTGAACGCCCGCGTTCATCGGCCGCTTCGCATTCTTCTGGCGGAAGACAACAAGATCAATCAGCAATTCGCGACCGTTCTGCTGAACAAAGCCGGGCACAGCGTCGAAGTGGCCGAGAACGGTCATCAGGCCGTCGACGCCGTGCGCCGCTCCACCTTCGATGTCGTGCTGATGGATATCCAGATGCCGGAACTCGACGGCGTGGGTGCAACCCGTCAGATCCGCGCCCTGGCGGAGCCCAAGTGCCGCGTCCCCATCATCGCCATGACGGCGCATGCGATGGCCGGCGCCAGGGATGAATATCTCGCTGCCGGGAT
>DATNNS010000010.1:0-6445 GCA_035601715.1 Rhizomicrobium sp. | reverse complement strand
CCCCCCACGATCATTTCTGGGATCCGCTGGACAAGAAGTACATCGACTTCACGCTGCCCTTCGACATGACGAAGGATTATCTCGTCAATCCCGAGCTCAACGGCGATCTGCGCACTGAGATCGGCAAGAAGCTCGACGAGGCCGGCAAGATCAAGCTCGCGAATCTCGATACGCTGTGGACCATGTCCTCGATCCTGCATGGCGAGCAGGGCGCGCTATCGCTGTCGGCTTCGCTCTGCCACATCCTGCGCGATCCGGGCGCGCAGGAATACGCCGCCAACCAGACGCGCGAAGAGGCGCGTCACGTCACCGCTTTCACGAAGTACATCCAGGCGCGCTGGGGCAAGCCGGTTCAGGTCGGCCCGGCGCTGGGCGATCTGCTCAACGACATCGTCGCCTCGCCGCTGGTGTGGAAGAAGATCGTCGGCATGCAGATGCTGATCGAAGGCCTCGCGATGGGCGCCTTCGCCACGCTGTTCAAGGAAGCGCGCGATCCGCTGCTGCGCCAGACCTGCCAGCTGGTGATGACCGACGAAGCGTTCCACCACAAATTCGGAAAGATCTGGGCCGATCGCACCATCCCCAAGCTCTCCAAATCCGAGCATGAGCTGATCGAGGATTGGGCGGCGCAGGTGTTCCAGGTGCTGCTGTTCAATCTGGGCTCGCCGAATCAGAAGGAATGGATCTATCGCGAAGTCGGTCTCGATCCCGCCTGGTGCCAGGCCGCCTTCATGGAAGCGATCACTGACGCCGTGATCCGCGAGGAGATGGCCGAATCCACCAACATCTTCCGCGTTCTCATCAAGACCCTGCTCAAGGCCGGCATCATCACCGACCGCACCCGCGGCGTGTACGCGGCCTATATCGACATGGCGGAGCTCTATGCCGAAGGCGACCGCATGGTCGGCGACGACATCGCCGAAGAGGGCATCAAATATCTGATCAAGCTCAACGGCGGCAAGATGACCATGCCGACGATGCTTGCCGCAGAATGAAGCCGGCGAGGCAACAATGAGGCGCGCTCGTCCGCCGAAGCTTTAGCGTAGGCGGATGGCGGCGGAATAGAACGACCCTGGGAGAGCGTCATGGACATGGAAGCCAATCTCACCAAGGACCCTGCCTACGACGCCGCCGACCCCAACGACTTTCCCGCGATGCTTGAAGTGGAGCGCTACGGCAAGCGTTCCAGCGCCTTCGACAAGATCATATCCGCGACCCACGACCACTTCTGGGACCCGCTGGACAAGAAATATATCGACTTCAGCGAGCCTTTCGATCTCGAGAACCGCTACCTCGTTCCGCCGCGGCTGAGTCTGGAACTGCAGACCGCCATCGGCGACAAGCTCGACGAGAAGCAGAAGATCCGCTGGGTCAATAACGGCGTGCGCTTCTCGATCTCCTCGATTCTGCATGGCGAGCAGGGCGCGCTCGCGCTGTCCGCCTCGCTCTGCCATATCCTCAAGGACCCGGGCGCGCAGGAATATGCCGCCAACCAGACGCGCGAGGAGGCCCGCCACGTCACGGCCTTCTCGAAATATGTGCAGGCGCGCTGGGGCACGCCCAACCGCATCGGCTCAGTGCTGGGCGGGCTGCTGATCGAGATGGTGAGTTCGCCGCTCGTCTGGAAAAAGCTCGTCGGCATGCAGATGATCGTCGAGGGCCTCGCGATGGGCGCGTTCTCGAGCTTCTACACCTATGCCGAGGACCCGCTGCTCAAGCGGCTGTGCCAGCTGGTGATGACCGACGAAGCGTTCCACCACAAATTCGGAAAAATCTGGGCCGATCGCACGATCCCCAAGCTTTCCATCGAGGAGCGCAACAAAGTCGAGGACTGGGCGGCGCAGGTGTTCATGGGCCTGCTGCGCAATCTCGGCTCGCCCGACCAGAAGCGCAAACAGTTCGACGATTTCGGCATCGATTACGAATGGGCGCAGGGTGCGATGATGGAGGCGTTCTCCGACACCGCGATCCGCGGCCGCATGCGCGAGGCGACCAACATCTTCCGCGTCCTGATCAAGACGCTGCTCAACGCCGGCATTATCACCGACCGCACCCGCGCGCAATATGCCGCCTATGTCGACCTGGCCGAGCTGCACAGCGAAGGCGACCGCATGGTCGGCGACGACATCGCCGAGGAAGGTATCAAATATCTGATGACCTTGAACGGCGGCAAGAATCTGACGACGCCAAGCGCGCTGATGGCGGCCGAATAGAACGCCCTACTGCTGCTGTTGCTGCTGCTGATAGAACTGCTCGGCCTTGGTCGGCGGTTCCGCGCCGGGCTTGACGGGTCGCGCCACGCGCAGGAATTCCTCATGGCGGATCGGCGCCTGGGTCGGTTGCACCGAAACCGAGATCGCCAGCTCCGATTGCGCGCCGCCCTTGAAGGTGCCGCGCGTCGGCGGCACGTCTGAATAGTCGCGGCCCACCGCGACGCGGATGTGGCGGTCGCCCGCCAGGATGTCGTTGGTCGGATCGAAGCCGATCCAGCCGAGACTCGGAAGCCACGCTTCGACCCAGGCATGGGTCGCGTCCTCGCCGGAGCGGTCCTGCCCCTTGTTGCGATGATACAGATAGCCGGAGACATAGCGCGCCGGGATGCCCCAGCTGCGCGCCACGGCGATCATGATGTGGGCGAAATCCTGGCACACGCCGCGTCCGCCCTGCAGCGCGTCGTCGATCGGCGAAGAGGCGTCCGTCACGCCCACTTCGTAGTCGAAATTCTCATACACGATCTTGTTGAGATGGCGCAGCGCGCTCAGCGTATCGCCGGCGGGTTTCTCCAGCCCCCGCGCGCGCATGAAGCCCGCCAGCTGCGTCGACATGCGCGCGAATTTGGACGGTTCCAGCAGATCGAAATGCTCCGCGGAAAGATTGAAATCGTTGTAGCGGTCCCATTCGAGCGCATCGGCGACCGGCGGCGCGTCCCGGCCGGGCGTCATCTCCACCAGCGACTGGGTCTCGATGCGAAGTTCGAGATGCTGGCGCAGCACCGTGAAATGATAGACCGCGTTGCCCAGATAATCGGTATAGGCATAGAGCTGCGCGCGCGGGTTGGTGGCGATCTGGAAGCTGCGCAACGCCTGCGGCCCTTCCGAGCGCGGCTGCATGCGAAGCTCCATCACGCTCTCGCGCACCGGCGTGTCGTAGCGAAAGCGGGTGATGTGACGGACCGAATAGTGCATCTTGTCCTCAAGTGGCGCGGCGATAGGGCATCACAGAACGGCCTCAAGTAGTTCAGCAATAGGCATCAAAGAACGGCCTCCGCATCGTACGCGATATAAGCGGCATAAACGGCTTCGTGTATCTGCTCGCATTGGCGCGTGATGTTGACGAGGAAGGCGTCGATCGAGCCGCCGGTCAATTCGTCGATCTGTCCGAAATCGACCGAGGCTTTGAGGCGGCCGGCGAGGCGCTCGCAGCCGGCGCGGCGCGCCGGCAGCGCACCGGGCGCGACATAGGAGAGCGCCTCGACTACGCGATCGACCGAGAAGCGCACCGAATGGGGAAACTCCGCGTCGAACAGAAGGAATTGCGCGATGCGCTCGGGCCTCAGGGCGGCCGTGTATTCCTTGCAATAGGGCTCGAACGCCGTGCAGAATTTCAAGAGCACCAGCCAGTCGAAATATTTCGGCGGCGGTGGCGGCTGCGCATAGCCGGGCGCGACGATGCCAAAGTGGATGTCGAGCAGCCGGCTCACGAGCTGCGCGCGCTCGATGTGGCGGCCGAGCTCGAGGAAATGCCAGCCCTCGCCATGCCGCAGGGTGGTGTAGGTGACGCCGCCGAGCGTGAACAGATCCTCCAGCGTCTGGCGGAAAAACGCCGCCGGCTGATGCACCCAGATCGATTCAACGGTCTCGCCATGGGTGCCGAGATAGAGCCGGTTCAGATGCTCCCAGACTTCCGTGGAAAGCTGCTCGCGCACCTGCCGTGCATTGTCGCGGGCGTAGTGCAGCGAGTTGACCAGCGACGAGCGATTGGCGCGGTCGAAGGCGAGCGACTGCGTCACCGCGAAGGCATCTGTTGTCTTGGCTTCTTCGCCGGTCAGCGCGGCGACGACGCGCATCCAGCTTGCATCGGCTTCTTCGGGCGATTGCTCGATCATCGATTCGAGCTTGACCGCGATCAGCCGCGCGCTGTGCTCCGCGCGCTCGATATAGCGCGCCATCCAGTAAAGCGAGTCCGCGACGCGTGCCAACATCAGCTGCTCAACACCCATGTGTCTTTCGAGCCGCCGCCTTGGCTCGAATTGACGACAAGACTTCCCTTTTTCAGCGCCACGCGCGTCAGCCCGCCCGGCACGATGCGCGTCTCCTCCGCCGTCAGGATGAAGGGGCGCAGATCCACATGGCGCGCTTCCACGCCGCCGTCCACGAATGTGGGCGCGGTGGAAAGCTGGATGGTGGGCTGGGCGATGTAATTCTCCGGATCGGCCTTGAGCTTTTCGGCGAAGTCGTCGCGCTCCTTTTGCGAGGCATGCGGCCCCACCAGCATGCCGTAGCCGCCGCTCTCGCCGACCGCCTTCACAACCAGCTTGTCGAGATTGGCGAGCACATGGCCGAGCGACTTTTCTTCGCGGCACAGGAAGGTCTCGACATTGTCGAGGATCGGCTCTTCGGAGAGATAATAGCGGATCAGCCGCGGCACATAGGCGTAGACCGCCTTGTCGTCGGCGACGCCGGTGCCCAGCGCATTGGCGAGCACGACATTGCCGGCGCGATAGGCGTTGAACAGGCCCGGCACTCCAAGTTCGGATTCCTCGCGGAAGGTCAGCGGATCGACGAAATCGTCGTCGACCCGACGATAGATCACGTCGATGCGCTTGAGGCCGCTAGTAGTGCGCGCATAGACGCAATTGTCGTTGACCAGCAGATCGCGCCCCTCCACCAGCTCCACGCCCATCTGGCGCGCGAGAAAGGCATGTTCGAAGAAAGCCGAATTGAACACCCCTGGCGTCAGCACCGCGATGGAAACATCCTCCTGGAACGGCAGCAGCGCTTTCAGCGTCGCAAGCAACTCGTTGGGATATTGCTCGATTGGCTTGACGCGCGCGGCGCGGAACACATTGGGGAAGGCGCGGCGCACCACGTCGCGGTTCGCCAGCATGTAGGAGACGCCGGACGGCACGCGAAGATTGTCTTCCAGCACGACGAACGCGCCGTCCTCGCGGCGCACCAGATCGGTGCCGCAGACATTCACATAAGCCCCATGCGGCACCGCGACGCCGCGCATCTCACGGCGATAATGTTTGGAGCCGAGGATCATCTTGCGCGGCACGATGCCGTCCTTGAGCACGCGCCCTTCGGTATAGATGTCGCGCAGGAACAGGTTGAGCGCCGTGATGCGCTGCTTGAGCCCGCGCTCGACGCGCTCCCATTCCGCCGCCGTCACGATGCGCGGCAGCAGATCGGTCGGAATGATCCGTTCCGTCGCCTGCGCGTCGGAATAGACCGTGAAGGTAATGCCCTGATGCAGGAAGGATTGCTCGCAGGCCTGCTGGCGGCGGGCGAGGTCGTCGGAGCTCAGCGTCCGCAGCCGCGCGTCGAGCGCCGCGTAGTGAGGATGGACCAGCCCGTCGCGGCCGAACATCTCGTCATAGGCCGCCCCCAGCACATAGCGGGCATAGGGCGCGCCACGGCCGGGGCCAGCCGCCCCATTCAATTCGTCCAGCCGTGCCGTCCCCTGCTGCATATGCGAAATGAGACGAGGTGCGGGGCGGCGCGTCAAGTAAGCGGCAAGCGATTGCGAACCGGAATTCGCTGTCGGATTCAGGACTTGGCGCCCCGTGACCCGCCTTGCACCCTTAACGGCTCCTCCCTATATACCCTTCAGGACCGGCTGGGCATTGGCCCGCGCCGGTTTTGTCAATGATTTCAATGGGGATGGGCCGGAAGGCGCTCGCGTTGAGGCCAGGAACCCGTCCGCCAAGAAAGAGGAACTACCAATGGCCAAAGTAATCGGCATCGACCTCGGCACCACCAATTCCTGCGTCGCGGTCATGGAGGGCTCGGCCCCCAAAGTCATCGAAAATGCGGAAGGCGCGCGCACCACGCCCTCGATCGTCGCGTTCAGCGCGGACGGCGAGCGCCTGGTCGGACAGGCCGCCAAGCGGCAGGCCGTCACCAACCCGGAATTCACCTATTTCGCCATCAAGCGGCTGATCGGCCGCCGCTTCGACGATCCGATGACCCAGAAGGACATCGGCATGGTGCCTTACAAGATCATCAAGGCCGACAATGGCGACGCCTGGGTGCAGGGCCGCGACGGCAAGCGTTTCGCGCCGTCGGAGATTTCCGCCTTCATTCTCCAGAAAATGAAAGAGACGGCGGAGAGTTATCTCGGCGAGAAAGTCAGCCAGGCGGTCATCACCGTGCCGGCCTATTTCAATGACGCGCAACGCCAGGCCACGAAGGATGCCGGCAAGATCGCCGGCCTTGAAGTGCTG
>DATNNS010000009.1:0-8065 GCA_035601715.1 Rhizomicrobium sp. | reverse complement strand
TGCCGATGGCCGTGGCCACGGACGCCAACCCCGGCTCATCGCCGCTCACGTCACTCTTGCTGGCGATGAACATGGCGGCCACGCTGTTCCGGCTGACGGTCGATGAGTGCCTGGCCGGCGTCACCCGCGAAGCCGCCCGTGCTCTGGGAATCCTCGACCGGGCTGGGACACTCGAGCCCGGCAAGGACTGCGATCTCGCGATCTGGAACATCGAACAGCCGGCGGAACTCGTCTACCGCATCGGCTTCAATCCGCTGCACCAGCGCGTCTGGAGCGGCGCCGATGCCTGACTGGCTGACCGTCATGCGCGGCGATGCGCCGCTGATCGTGTCCATGCCGCACACCGGCACGCAGATGCCGCCGGAGATCGAAGCAAGCCTCGTCTCGCCCTGGCTCGGCCGCAAGGATGCGGATTGGCATGTCGAGAAGCTTTACGATTTCGCGGCTGTGCTGGGCGCGACGACGATCCGCACGGCGATCTCGCGCACCGCCATCGACGTCAACCGCGATCCGTCGGGCCAATCGCTCTATCCCGGACAGGCGACCACTGAGCTTTGTCCCACCACCAGTTTCGATGGCGAGCCACTGTATAAAGCCGACGCGCCGAATGCGGATGAGATCGTAGCGCGCCGCGCGCGCTTCTTCGACCCCTATCACGCCGCCATCGCGGCCGAGATCGCGCGCCTGTGCGGCCTTCATGGCAAAGTCGTGCTGTTCGACGCCCATTCGATCCGCTCGCGCATTCCGCGCCTGTTCGACGGCGAGCTGCCGAATTTCAACATCGGAACCAACAACGGCGCGACCTGCGATGCGCGATTGAGCGGAGCGGTCGCCGACGCCTGTGCTGCCAGCGATTTATCTCACGTCGTCAACGGCCGCTTCAAAGGCGGCTGGACCACACGGCACTATGGAAAGCCCGGCGATGGCATCCACGCCATCCAGCTCGAACTCGCCTGCCGGGGTTACATGGACGAGCCTGAAGAGCCGTCGCCGCAAAACTGGCCGACGCCCTATGACGAAAAGCGCGCGGCGAAGATGCGCGACGTGCTGCAACGCGTTCTCGCCGCCTGCATCGCGTTTGCGTCATAAGAACGTTTCACGCGAAGCCGCGAAGGCGCAAAGTCACGAAGAAAAAAAGTCGTCATGGCCGGGCTTGTCCCGGCCACCCATAATCTCAATCTCGATTGCTCTGGAGGGATCGCGAATATGGATGGCCGCCACAAGGGCGGCCATGACGGTTTGGTGATGGCATGAAACTTCGCGGCTTTGCGCCTTCGCGGCTTCGTGTGAATCTTTGTTCGCATTGCCTCACACGCCGTGGCAAAATGTGATCCATGACCCGACTCGACAACACCCGTCACATCCGCAGCCCCCGCGGGCCCGACATCACCGCGAAATCCTGGCTCAGCGAAGCGCCGATGCGCATGCTGATGAACAATCTCGATGCCGAGGTGGCGGAGCGGCCCGAGGAGCTCGTCGTCTATGGCGGCATCGGACGCGCGGCGCGCGACTGGGAGAGCTATGACCGCATCGTGGCGGCGCTGAAGCGGCTGGAAGGCGACCAGTCGCTGCTCATCCAATCGGGCAAGCCTGTCGGCATCTTCCGCACCCATGCGGATGCGCCGCGCGTCTTGATCGCCAATTCGAATCTCGTGCCGCATTGGGCGACGTGGGACAAATTCCATGAGCTCGATAAGAAGGGCCTGATGATGTACGGCCAGATGACGGCCGGATCGTGGATCTATATCGGCAGCCAGGGCATCGTGCAGGGAACGTATGAGACCTTCGCCGAGCTCGGCCGCAAGCATTATGGCGGCGATCTCTCGGGGCGCTGGATATTGACCGCGGGCCTCGGCGGCATGGGCGGGGCGCAGCCGCTCGCCGCTGTGATGGCCGGCGCGTCGATGCTGGCGGTGGAATGCCAGCCCTCGCGCATCGAGATGCGGCTGAAGACCGGCTATCTCGACGCGCAGGCGAAGACACTCGACGAAGCGCTGGAAATCATGGCGCGCTCCACAAAAGAGAAAAAGCCGGTCTCCGTCGGCCTGCTCGGCAACGCGGCCGACATTTTCCCCGAACTTGTCCGGCGCGGCGTGAAGCCGGATGCGGTCACCGACCAGACCAGCGCGCACGATCCGCTCAACGGCTATCTGCCCAAGGGCTGGACGCTGGCCGAATGGGAGAAGAAGCGTGAGAGCGATCCCAAATCCGTCGAGCATGCGGCGAAGAAATCGATGGCCGAGCACGTCCGCGCGATGCTCGCTTTCCACCGCATGGGAATCCCGGTCGTCGATTACGGCAACAACATCCGCCAGATGGCGCTGGAAGAGGGCGTGAAAGACGCGTTCGATTTCCCGGGCTTCGTGCCGGCCTATATCCGGCCGCTGTTCTGCCGCGGCATCGGCCCGTTCCGCTGGGCGGCGCTCAGCGGCGATCCGGAGGACATCTACAAGACCGACGCGAAGATGAAAGAGCTGATGCCGCACGACGCGCATCTGCACAACTGGCTCGACATGGCGCGCGCGAGGATCAAATTCCAGGGCCTGCCCGCGCGCATCTGCTGGATCGGACTCGGCGACCGCCATCGCGCCGGGCTCGCTTTCAACGAGATGGTGGCGAGCGGCGAACTCTCCGCGCCCGTCGTGATCGGCCGCGATCATCTGGACTCCGGCTCCGTCGCCTCGCCCAATCGCGAGACGGAAGCGATGAAGGACGGCTCGGACGCGATCTCCGACTGGCCGCTGCTCAATGCGCTTTTGAATTGCGCGTCGGGCGCCACCTGGGTGTCGATCCATCACGGCGGCGGCGTCGGCATGGGCTATTCGCAGCACGCCGGCATGGTGATCGTCGCCGACGGCACGCCCGAGGCCGCGCGGCGGATCGAACGGGTGCTGTGGAACGACCCTGCCAGCGGCGTCATGCGCCACGCGGACGCGGGTTATGACATCGCCATCGAGAGCGCGCGATCACACGGACTTGATCTGCCGTCACTGTAACCATCTCTAAATTGTCAGGGCCCGCAAATACGGGCCACCCAGTTGAAGCCTGCTCTTCTCCATCAAGAGAAACGGAGATCGTTCTTCGACAGCGGTCAGGTTGCACTTGGGTGGCCCGCACTAAGGCGGGCCATGACAACAGAGCTTGAGGAGAAAACCATGCGTTCCGCCAAACTGTTATTCGCACTGCTCGCGCTCATGGCAACTCCTGCCCTAGCCGATGATCGCGCGCTCCTGACCCAATACGAACAGCACATGGCCGACGCCATTGCCGCCGGCAACGTCGCGGTGTGGGACAAATATCTCGACGCAAGCGTGATCTACGCCGAGGAGGACGACACCTTCAAAGGCAAGGCGGAGATGCTGAAGGAGATCAGGCCGCTGCCCAAGGGCCTTAGCGGCGAGATCAGGATCGTTCTGCTGTCCTATGCCGAGGACGGCGACACCGCGACGGCGCTGTTCCGCCAGGTCGAGACCGAGCACTATTACGGCCAGACGATCCATGCGAACTATCTCACCAACACGGTGTGGAAGAAGCGCGCCGACGGCTGGAAGCAGATCGAAGGACAGGTGCTGGCCGAGAAGACCGACCCCCCCGCCATTGCGCTATCCGCAGACGATCTGCAAAAATTCGCCGGCACCTACAGGCTGAAGGATTCCGATCCGACCTACACGCTGACGGTCGCGGGCGGAAAGTTGATGGGCGCACGCAACGGCCGCCCGGCTGCGGAATGGAAGGCCGAGACGCGCGACGTGTTCTTCATTCCGGGCGACAACCGCATCCGCAAGATTTTCCAGTACGACGCGAACGGCCATGTCACCGGTTTCGTCGAGCGGCGGGAGAGCTGGGATATTGTGTGGGTGAAACAGTAGAACCACCCTCCCCTTGAGGGAGGGTCGAAATTTGCGGAGCGCAGCGAAGCGAATTTCGGGGAGGGGGACGGTCTCACCGTCTAGACTTTCCCCCTCCCCGAAAATGCTGCGCATTTTCGACCCTCCCTCAAGGGGAGGGTGGAGCTTTGCGCTGTGGCATGTCAGTTCAACGCCTGCTCCAAATCCGCGATCAGATCGTCCGCATCCTCGACGCCGCAGGACAGCCGCACCAGCGAATCCGAAATGCCGAGCGCCTCGCGCTTGTCGGGCGGGATGGAGGCGTGGGTCATGATGGCGGGGTGTTCGATCAGGCTTTCGACGCCGCCGAGCGATTCCGCCAGCGTGAACAGGCGGCAGCGTTCGAGAAAGCGCTTGATGCCGGCGAGGTCGCGCTTGGGGAACATGGTGATGACGCCGCCGAACGCGGCCATCTGCTTCTTCGCCAAGGCGTGCTGCGGATGGCTTTCCAATCCCGGATAGATCACGCGCGCGATATCCTTGCGCGCCTCGAGCCAGCGGGCGATCTTCAGCGCGTTGCTGCAATGCCGCTCCATGCGCAGCGAAAGCGTCTTCAAGCCGCGCAGCGCCAGGAACGAGTCGAACGGGCCCTGGATCGCGCCCACTGCGTTCTGCAGGAAGCGCAGGCGCTCGGCCAGGTCCTTGTTCTCGCCGATCACGGCGCAGCCGCCGACCATGTCGGAATGGCCGTTGAGATATTTGGTCGTCGAATGCACCACGATGTCGAAGCCTAGCTCGAGCGGCCGTTGTACGTAAGGCGAAGCAAACGTGTTGTCGGACACGGTGAGGATGCCGCGCTTCTTCGCGAGCGCCGCGATGGCGCCGAGATCGGCGAGCTTGAGCAGCGGATTGGTCGGCGTCTCGACCCAGATCATTTTGGTTTCGGGCCGGATCGCGCGCTCGACATTGGCGAGATCGGTCTTGTCGACGAAATCGAATTTGAGGCCGGCGCTCTGCTTGCGCACTCGCTCGAACAGGCGGAACGAGCCGCCATAGAGATCGTCGCTCGCGATCACATGATCGCCGGTGTTCAGCAGGTCGAGGATGGTCGCGATGCCGGCGAGGCCACTGGCGAAGGCATAACCCTCGACGCCGCTTTCCAGATCGGCGATGCAGCGCTCGAAGGCCTGGCGCGTGGGATTCTGCGAACGGGAATATTCGTAGCCCTTGGGCTGGCCGGGACTTTCCTGCGCGTAGGTCGAGGTCGCGTAGATCGGCACCATCACGGCGCCGGTGGTGGGATCGGGATATTGGCCCGCGTGGATCGTGCGCGTGGCGAAGGCGAGCCGGTTGGCGCCGCTCTTGCTCTTCCCGGTCATGGATTCAGCCTCAGATGGTTGATCAGGTCGATGCGGGTGATGAGGCCAACGAATTTCTCGCCTTCGAGCACGATGGCGACTTCGTTGCGCTCGAAGATGGGCGGCAGGACGTCCATCTTGTCTTTCACCTGCACGGTCTTGAGCCGCGCGGTCATCGCGGTCTTCACCGGGTCGCGGAAGCGCGTCGCGCGCTCCGGCCCTTCGACATGGGCCAGCACGTCGCTCTCGTCGATGATGCCGACGATGCGGTCGCGCTCGACCACCGGCAATTGCGAAACATCGGCGGCGCGCATGCGGTTGTAGGCGATCATCAGCGAGTCCGTCGGCGAAACGGTCTCGGTGCCGCCGGCGTCGAAGCGCCGCGCGATGAGGTCGCTCAGATCGCCGCTCAGCTTGCGGTCGGCGAGCCCCTGCTCGATCACCCAGTAATCGTTGAACACCTTGGAAAGATATTTGTTGCCGCTGTCGGGCACCAGCGTGACGACGCGCTTGGCCTCCGTCTGCTCGCGGCAATAGCGCAGCGCACCGGCGAGCAGCGTGCCGGATGACGAGCCCGCGAGGATTCCTTCTTTCGACAACAATGCCCGCGCCGCCTCGATGCTTTCCCTGTCGGGAATCGAATAGGCGCGCTTGATGAGCGTGAGGTCGCAATTGTCGGGGATGAAATCCTCGCCGATGCCTTCGATGGTCCACGATCCCGCCTCGATCGTCTTGCCGGTGCGGATCAGCGGCCCCAGGATCGAGCCCAGCGGATCGGCCAGCACCATCTCCGTCTGCGGCGAGACGCGGCGGAAATAGCGGCCGATTCCCGTCATCGTGCCGCCCGAGCCGACGCCGAGCACGATGGCGTCGACCCGATGCGCCATCTGCTCCCAGATTTCCGGGCCGGTCGTCGTCTCATGCGCCAGCGGATTGGCGGGATTGGAGAACTGGTTGACGAAGAAACCGCCGATCTCGCCGGCCAGGCGCAGCGCGAGGTCCTGGTAATAATCGGGATGCCCCTTGCCGACGTCGGAGCGCGTGATCCGCACGTCGACGCCCATCGCGCGCAGATGCTGGATCTTCTCGCGCGCCATCTTGTCGGGCACGACGAGCAGGATCTTGTAACCCTTGAGGATGCCGACCTGCGCCAGGCCGAGGCCGGTGTTGCCGGCGGTCGCCTCGACGATCGTGCCGCCGGGCTTGAGCTTGCCGTCGCGCTCGGCCGCCTCGATCATCGACTTGCCGATGCGGTCCTTGATCGAGCCGCCGGGGTTCTGGCTCTCCAGCTTGACGAACAGACGGCACGGGCCGGTGTCGAACTTGCTGAGCTCCACCATCGGCGTATTGCCGATCAGATCGAGCGCGGATTTGACGGGTGAGCGGAGGGTCTCCGTCATGGCGGTGTCGGGGTTCGATTTGCGGGGGGAACATAGCTGGGCGAACGATACAGCGCACCTCCCCCTTGTGGGGAGGTCGAAAAAGCGAAGCTTTTTCGGGTGGGGGGCGAAACCTGGCGCGTTCTTAACCCCCACCCGAAACGCCTCCGGCGTTTCGACCTCCCCACAAGGGGGAGGTGCATTTTTGTGCGAAACTTCTAAGTTCAGCGCAGAACAAAGAACCGGAGGAAACACCATGAAACGTCTTGAAGGCCGCGGCGCCATCGTCACGGGGGCGGCAAGCGGGATCGGGCGGGCGAGCGCGAAATTGTTCGCGGCGGAAGGCGCCGGCGTCATCTGTTTCGACCGCGCCAAGGAGGTCGAGGAGACGGCGGCCATGATCAAGTCCGCCGGCGGCCGCGCTATCGCGCTGAACGCGGATGCGGCGAGCGAGGCCGACGTCGCCAAGGCCGTCGATCTGGCGGTGAAGGAATTCGGCCGGCTCGACGCGGTCTACGCCAATGCGGGCATCAGCGGCGGGCTCGGGCCCAATTTCTTCGAGGCGACGGCCGAGGACTGGATGAAGATCCTCAGCGTCAACCTGATCGGCGTGTTCCTCGCGATCAAGCATGCCAGCCGCGTGATGGTGCCGGCCAAGAAAGGCTCCATCGTCTGCACCGCCTCGGTCGCCGGGCTGCGCTCGGGCGCCGGGCCGGGGCCGTACAGCGCGAGCAAGGCGGGTGTGATCAACTTGGTCGCGACGGCGGCGAATTTTCTCTACGGCACGGGCGTGCGCGTCAATGCGATCTGCCCCGGCATCATCGAGACCGGCATGACCAAGCCGATCTTCGACCGCGCCCGCGAGCGCGGCACCGACAACAAGATCGGCCAGCTCAATCCGCTGCGCCGCTATGGCCACCCCGAAGAGATCGCGGCGACCGCGCTGTTCTTGGCGAGCGACGAGGCGTCCTACGTCAACGGCCATGCGATCCCGGTGGACGGCGGGTTGTCGAGCTCGCTGCCGGTGACGGGGAGAAGTTAAACCGATGATCCGCACGGCAATCGCGGCGATATTTCTCGCCGGAAGTTTGGTTTTCGCACACGCCGCCGACGCGCCGGCGCCGGTCTCGACGCTCATCGCCGCGACGAAAACCACGATCACCGGCCAGCCCATCGTCGTGCCGCCCAATCCGGAGGTGCGGTTGACGACCGTCGAATTCGCGCCGGGCGCGCGGTTGCCGGTGCACAAGCATCTCTATCCGCACTACGTCTATGTGCTGGAAGGCACGCTCAGCGTCACCAATGTCGAGACCGGCAAGAGCTTCGATCTCAAGCAGGGCAGCTTCTTCGCCGAGATGATCGACACCTGGCATTACGGCACCAACAACACCGCCGCGCCGCTCAAGCTGCTGGTCATCGACCAGGTGCCGCAGGGGACGAAGACGAACGTGGTGGTGAAATAGGTTTCCTCCCCCGCTTGCGGGGGAGGGGGACCGCGAAG
>DATNNS010000008.1:0-2012 GCA_035601715.1 Rhizomicrobium sp. | reverse complement strand
GCTCTATTCGGAGTTCCGCGACGGCAACGTGCCCGCCGGACACGAACAGTTGCGCGTCCTGAAAGACAGCCTGGGCTATGTGCCGGGCGGCGTGAAGAAGATCTATCTGCGTTCGGACACGGCGGGCTATCAGGAAGAGTTGTTGCTCTATTGCGGCGAGGGGACGGACCCGCGCTTCGGCGTGATCGAGTTCGCGATCGGGGCCGACGTGACCGAGGCTTTCCGTGCGGAGGTGCGGGCGACGGCGGAGAGCGAGTGGAAGCCGCTGATCCGCTGTGTGGATGGCAAGCCGCAACAGACCGATCAGGAATGGGCTGAGATCGCCTATGTGCCCAACTGGGCCGGATACAGCCGCAAGCGGGCGGATTACCGCTTCCTGGCGATCCGCGAACCGCTGCGGCAGCTGCCGCTGGGCGACGAGGGGAAGCTGCCGTTTCCCACCCAGACGTTCGGTCAGAAGGGCCTCTATAAGCTGTTTGGCGTTGTGACCAACCGCGCGCTTGCCGGCGATCAGGTGATCTGGTGGCTGCGCCAGCGCTGCGGCAAGAGCGAAGAGGTCCATTCGGCGATGAAATCCGATCTGGCCGGCGGACAGATGCCGTCCGGGCTGTTCGGCGCCAATGCGGCCTGGTGGGCGCTGACGATCCTGGCGTTCAATCTGAACGCGGCGATGAAGCGCCTGGCGTTGGGCGAGAAGTGGGAGCCGAAGCGAATGAAGGCGCTGCGATTCCATCTGATCGGCCTGCCCGGACGCGTGGTCACGCACGCTCGCCGGCTGATCATTCGACTGGGCGGCGGAGCCGAGGCGCTGGCGACGATCCTCGACGCTCGCCAGAGGCTGCGGGCGCTGGCGCATGGACCGGCCGGATGAGCGAAAACCGCGCGTTCCCGACTCGCAACGCAATGTCGAGCGCGGTTCCCTGGAACGGCGGCGATGCCCCGTGCGCGCGTGACGGCGGCGCGACTCGCTCAGGTAGTATGCGATTCCAGCGGGACTCGCCATGCGCGACGACGAACGTACGGAGGTGACCCGCAACTCGAACTTGTGACAATCGAAGCCGTCGAACACCGCAAAATCGGTCACGCATCAGCGCGGGCGGAAATTTGTTCGGGAATTGTGGGTGGCCTGGATTCTGCATCAAAAATTTGAAGTTCCCCGTTGGCCTTGGAGAATCAAGGCGATAGTCTTGGTTTGCGAATCAACGACCATCACCAACGGGGTGCGCGATAGTGGCACAGGGCCTGCTCGATTTCCAGTACGAGGCTGAGTCGTCCACCCACGGCCTGACGTCTTTTGCCGGTCTCCCGCTGTATTTCGAGCTCATCAAGGCCAGCGGCCTCGCGCCGGCGATCCGGCGGCATCTGCGGGCGGCCGGCGGCCAGGGCTGGCTCGACATTCAGATGACGCTGGCGGTGATTTTCCTCAACCTTTCTGGCGGCGACTGTGTCGAGGATGTCGAACGGCTGGAGCGCGACGACGGCTTTTCGGCGATCTTGCGCGCGATCGAGAAGGATTTGTTGTCGCGCGCCGAACGGCGGTTGTTGAAGAGCCGCTGGCGTCGCGAGCGCGAGCGTACAGGGCCCTCGCCGTCGGCGCTGTCGGGCTGGCTGGAGCGGTTCCACGATCCGGCCTCGCCCAAGGCAGTCGCGGGAACGGCGTTCATCCCGGCGGTGACGGAGCAACTGCGCGGCCTCTGGCGGGTGAACCAGGCGCTGGTGGAGTTCCTTCATGAGCACCGGCCCGCAACCACGGCGACGCTGGACATGGACGCGACGCTGATCGAGACGCACAAGCGCGAAGCGCTGTTCTGTTACAAGAAGTTCAAGGCGTATCAGCCGCTGAACTGCTGGTGGGCGGAGCAGGGCGTGATGCTCTATTCGGAGTTCCGCGACGGCAACGTGCCCGCCGGACACGAACAGTTGCGCGTCCTGAAAGACAGCCTGGGCTATGTGCCGGGCGGCGTGAAGAAGATCTATCTGCGTTCGGACACGGCGGGCTATCAGGAAGAGTT
>DATNNS010000007.1:0-7918 GCA_035601715.1 Rhizomicrobium sp. | reverse complement strand
GGGAGCGTTCAACATGCGCGACCGCGCCGTCGCGGTCGTCGTCTCCGGGGCCAATTGCGACCCCGAGACCGTTTCCGATTGTTGCGCGCGCTTCCCCGCGCCGTAACCATTCCGCGCGACTTTGCCTTCCCAATCCGCCCTGATTCGGGTAGGCTGTGGACAAATAGGTTAATAAAACCGGGGTGGGGTTATGGGTGAGGGTAGCCGCGACGGCGCAAGCCGTTACGCGAGAGTAGCTGCAAGTGTGTTCGTGACCTTGTCGCTCGTCGGTTGCGGTGGGCTCGGTCTTTTGCCCTATCAGACCGACGTCAAGAACACGAATTTCAGATCCTACAAGGAAGTCCAGACGGCCTATGAGCAGATCTCGGCCGGCTCGACACGCGAATCGGAATTGACCCAGATCGGCTTCGACGCCGCCGGCTCGCCCAATGTCGAGGTGCTGTCTTATCTCGGCGTCATCGAGCGCTTCATGCCCCGCGATTCGATCAAGTTCGACAATCTCGATCCCGCCGTCCAATCCTGCATCGAGGCGCGCGACCGCTGCACCGCCTATGTCTTCAAGCCCGAGCGCCTGCACCAGCAGCGCACCGGCAACTGGTTCCTCGACATCCTGGGCTTCGAGCGCACCACCGTCAGCTACGGCTGGTCGGCCGAAGTGGTGTTGCTGATGCAGGACGGGCGCGTCGCCTACAAGGTGATGTCGGGCCATCCGCGCATTGAGAACTACCACGACAACGTGCAGCCGCTCGGACCGCTGCAGGACCTCGGCGGCGAAGTCATCCACGGCGCCCGCGCGGCGGCGGCGCTGTAGGCGAATCCGCCTAATTCAAACAGAACTGTCATGGCCCGCGAATGCGGGCCACCCAGGTGAACCATTCTCGGATCGGGAAAGGTCCGCCCGGTCTTTTTTTGATTTTTCAGCCGAAAAGCACGCGTCAACTGGATGGCCCGCATTCGCGGGCCATGACAACGCTAGGATCGGATAGCTTTTACCGCGGCGCCAGGACCATCATCATCTGGCGGCCTTCGGTGCGCGGATAGGATTCGATCTTGGCGATCGGATCGGTGTCCTTCTGGATGCGGACCAGCAATTCCGAGCCCAGGTTCATGTGCGCCATCTCGCGGCCGCGGAAGCGCAACGTCACCTTGACCTTGTCGCCTTCCTCGAAGAACCGCTTCATCGCGCGCATCTTCACGTCGTAGTCGTGGTCGTCGATCGTCGGGCGCATCTTGATCTCCTTGATCTCGATGACCTTCTGCTTCTTGCGCGCTTCGGCGGCCTTCTTCTGCTGTTCGTATTTGAACTTGCCGTAGTCCATCATCTTGGCGACGGGCGGCTTTGCCTCTGGCGAAACCTCGACCAGATCGAAGCCGCGCTCGTCCGCCAGTGCGCGCGCCTCGTCGGTGCCGATCTCGCCGAATTTGTGCCCGTCCTCGCCGATGAGGAAGACGGTGCGGGAAAAGATGTCTTCGTTGATGCGGGGTCCGTCCTTGGCCGCGGCCTGGGCCGGCGATGCGAAACGTCTGGCGACTATGACTCTCTCCTGTGTCGAACCCATGCGCGATCACGCTTCGCGGGAGACGGCCTGCCTCGCGAAACGTGTGACGGTCTCAGTGGCGTGGGCTTGTCCCTTCGTGACGGCGCGGGCAGTTGTTGAACCGGCGCTTGCCGGACTTGCGGTCCGGGTTGGCCAGAGAATAGGGCGGCGCGGCCGTTTCGCAAGGCCTATTCTACCACATCGGCGCGGGATTCCGCCTCTTTCGCGATGCGTTCGATGAATTTTTCGAGGCTCATCGGCCCCAAATCCTTGCCCGAGCGCAGCCGCACGGCGACCGTGCCCTCTGCCGCCTCCCGCTCGCCCACCACCAGCATGTAGGGAATCTTCATCAGCTGGGCGTCGCGGATCTTCTTCTGCATGCGCTCGTTGGCGTTGTCGACCTCGACCCGCAACCCGCCGCCGGTGTCGGGGATGGACACTTCCGAAAGCGTCTTGCGCACCTGTTCCGCGTAAGCGTTCGCCTTCTCGCTGATCGGGACGATGCGCGCCTGCACCGGCGCGAGCCAGACGGGAAAGGCGCCGGCATAGTGCTCGATCAGCACGCCGATGAAACGCTCCATCGAACCCAGCACCGCGCGATGCAACATCGCCGGACGTTTGCGCGACCCGTCTTCGGCGATGTACTCCGCACCAAGACGTCCGGGCAGATTGAAATCCACCTGCACGGTGCCGCATTGCCAGGCACGGCCGATCGCGTCGTAGAGCGTGAATTCGAGCTTGGGGCCGTAGAACGCGCCTTCGCCTGGGTTGAGTGTGTACGGCACGCCGACGGCTTCGCAGGACTTGGCGAGGTCGGACTCGGCCAGGTCCCAAACCTCATCGGTGCCGATCCGCTTTTCCGGGCGCGTGGACAGCTTCACGTCCACATTCTCGAAGCCCAGCTCCTTGTAGACTTCGAAGATCAGCCGCGACGCGGCCGCCGCTTCGTCGACCATCTGTTCGGGCGTGCAGAAGATGTGCGCGTCGTCCTGCGTGAAGCCGCGCACGCGCATCAAGCCGTGCAGCGCGCCGGAGGGTTCATAGCGGCTGCATGAACCGAATTCGGCCATGCGGATCGGCAGCTCGCGATAGGAGCGCATGCCCTGCTTGAAAATCTGCACATGGCCCGGGCAGTTCATCGGTTTGAGCGCCAGCACCTTGTCTTCGTTGGCGACTTCCACCACGAACATGTGCTCGTGATACCAGTCCCAATGGCCCGATTGCTGCCAGAACTTGCTGTCCATCAGCAGCGGCGTCTTCACTTCCACATAATCGTGGCGCTGGAACTTCCGCCGCGCATAGGTCTCGAGCGTGCGATAGAGCGCGTTGCCCTTGGGATGCCAGAACACCTGGCCCACCGCCTCCTCCTGCATGTGGAAGAGATCGAGCTCCTTGCCGAGCTTTCGATGATCGCGCTTCTCGGCTTCCTCGAGGCGCGTGATATAGGCGTCCAATTCCTTCTGGTCGCGCCAGGCGGTTCCATAGATGCGCTGGAGCTGCGCGTTCTTGGCGTCGCCGCGCCAATAGGCGCCGGCGATCTTGGTCAGCTTGAACGCATCGCCGATCTTGGAGGTTGAGGCGAAATGCGGGCCGCGGCAGAGGTCGTGCCAATCGCCATGCCAGTAGATCGAAACGTCCTCGCCTTCCGGAATGCTCTTGATCAGCTCGGCCTTGTAATGCTCGCCGATGCCGTCGAAATGCGCGATGGCCTTGTCGCGCGGCCACACTTCGCGGCGCGTCGGCAGATCGGCTTTCACGATCTCGCGCATCTTGGCTTCGATCTTGGGCAGATCGTCGGGCGTGAACGGCTCGTCGCGCGCGAAGTCGTAATAGAAACCGTCCTCGATCGCCGGCCCGATGGTCACCTGCGTGCCGGGATAAAGCGCCTGCACCGCCATCGCGAGAACGTGCGCGGTGTCGTGGCGGATCATCTCCAGCGCCTGCGGATCCTTGCGCGTGACGATGCGAAGCTGGGCGTCTTCCTCGATGGGGCGGAACACGTCCCATTCCCGGCCGTTCACTTCGACGGCAAGCGCCGCCTTGGCCAAGCCCGGCCCGATCGCCGCCGCGACCTCGCCGCCCGTCACGCCGCGCGCAAAGGTCATCGCCTTACCGTCCGGCAAGGTAATGGTCACATTCGACGCAGGTGCAGGCGCAGACACGGGGTTTTCTCCGGTTTACGGGAACAGGGACCATCAATAAAGCGCGCAGGCTGGTTAAGGCAAGCAAGCTTCCCGCCTTGCCTGCGGCGCGGGGGACGGGGACAATGCCGCGCATGGGGCCTGGCAAGAGATGGTTATGAAACGCACGGCTTTCTGGTCTTCCCTGAGTGTACTGCTGCTTGGCGCGGCGACGCTGCCGGCCTGCGCACAGCAGGACAGCTTCGACTCCGTGATGGCCGACTGCAGCGGGACGATCCCCGCACGCGCGGTGAATGCGTGCCTGGAGCGGGTGCGGGCGCTCGATGAAACGAGCCCCTCGCCGCAACTGCAATCGCTCGAGGCGCAGCTTTCGCGCCGCGCCGAACTGATGCAGGAGCGCCGCGGCGACGGCGCTGCGCAGCAAGGCTATGCGCAGAGCAATCCCCCACCCGGATATGGCAACCCGCAAGGCGGCGGCTATCAGGGCCCGGACTACGGCTCCGACAACCAGGGACCGCCGGCGAGCGGTTACGGTCCGCCGGATCAGGGGCCGCCGGTAGACACCGGCGCCAACGACCCCGGGCCGCCGCCAGGCTACGACCAGAACCAGGACACATCGCGCGACGAGCAACCGCCGACAGATGAGCAAAGCGGGCCGGACGACCAGCCGCCGCCCTATGACACAACCGGCCCCGACGATCAGCCGGTGCCGACCGATGGCCCGGGACCGGGCTATGACGAGCCGCCGCCGGATGGCTACACTGGCGGCAACGGCCCGCCGCCCGACAACACGCCACCGCCAGACGATACGAGCCCGCACCCATGAAACATTTCGCGATAGCCGCTTTCACAGCCCTGCTGTGCGCCGCTCCGGCGTTCGGCCAGACCGGCAATATCTGCATCCGGACCACCGACATCGATCGCACCAGCGTGCCCGATGCCAACACCATCCTGTTCCACATGCGCGACGGCCGGGTTTTGAAGAACACGCTGGCGAATGCCTGCCCGGAGCTGAAATTCAACGGCTTCGAATATGTCTCCCAGCCGCCGGGCCAGATCTGCGGAAATATGCAGTCCATCCGGGTGATTCATAGCGGCGCGGTCTGCCTTTTGGGTCCGTTCACGACGGTTGCGCCCGCCAAACGCAGCGGAATGTGATTGTACTGCGTTCGCCAATTGCGCGACGCTTGCGCCGAGGGGTGCGTCTCCACTTTGGAGTAGAGAAATGAAAAACATCATTATAGCGGCGGCGCTGGCGGTGCTCGCGGCCGGCAGCGCGCAGGCCCAGCCGGCGCAGCCCGCACCGGGCCCGAACGGCAAATGCCTGTGGAGCTCCATGATCGACCATACCGTGGTCGCGAAGGACACCCGGTCGATCGTCTTCCATATGCGCGACGGCACGGCCTGGCGCACAACGATGCCGGCGGCTTGCACCAGCCTGGCGCTGTACGGCTTTACGTTTGTGACGCACACCGATGAAGTCTGCGGCGGCCAGGGAATCGTCATTCCCCATACCGGGCAGGTCTGCTCGCTGGGCTCGTTCGTCCCAGAGACCACCCACTCCTGACCGAGCCGACCCTGCCAGGACCCAAGGGCCGGAAAATCCTTCCGGCCCTTTTTCTTTTGGGGTAAAGCGGACGCGAAGGGACTGCTTATGCGTCTGATTGCAATCGTGACCGCCGCGCTGCTGGCGTCCGGCGTCGGCACAACGGCCGACGTGGCGCCGCCGCCGCTCGCCGTGGTCGCCCGCGCGCTTGTCGGCACCTGGGAGTCGAGCGAGGACACCCGCTTCTCCCGCGAATTCCGCGCCGACAACACCGTCACCGACAGCTATGAAGGCGATCCCGACAATTCGCAGAGCGGCAACTGGCTGCTGTTCGCCGGCGCCGCGCCGCCGCCGGAATTCGCCGGCCGCAAATCCCTCGTCGCCAGCGCCTACTATCTCGAAATCCGCGAGAACGGCGACACGCTGCTGTTCGGCCTCACCCATGTCGACCGCGCCGCGCTGCAGATGGTCAGCCTGGATCGCGGCAACACGCTGACATTCACGCGCCTCAGATAGGAACCGCCATGGAACTCGAGCTGAAACTGGAATCCGAACTCGGCGCCATGGTCGCCATCACCGTGGTGGTGCTGTCGGTTTTCATGGCCGTGACCAAGCTCAAGGACGAGAACGTCGTGCAGGCCATGCAGCATACCCAGGTCACCGCGGTCGACAGCTGGAACGAATACCAGGCCGAGCGCATCAAGCTTCATATCGACGAGAACGACGCCGCCGCGATCAAATTACGCGCCGACGCGAACGCGCCGGCGGTCTCCGCCGAACAGAAGCGGCTGGCCGGCAAGCTCGATCATTACACCACGGCGTCCGACGCGCTGGCGAAGGACGCCAAGGCCGGCGAAGCGCGCTACGCCAGCCTCGAATTCCGTCACGATCAGTTCGATATCGCCGACGCGCTGTGCTCGATCGCGCTGGCGATGTCGGCCGTGGCGGCGCTGGCCGCGCGGCGCATCTTGCTGTACGTGGGCTGGGGCGCGGGCGCCTTCGGCGTCCTCATGGGCGTGGCCGGGATGGCCGGCTGGAATATCCATCCGGAATGGCTCGCGGCATTGTTCGGCTAGATAAAAGAAAGGGCCGGGATCGCGCCCGGCCCTTTCGCAGTCGGCTATTTGTTGCCGAGAATGTTGATCGTCACTGAACCCTGACTGACGGCATGACAGCGCATCGCGACGCTGGAAACATCCGCTTTGCTGCCAGGCAGATCGATCTTGTAGGCGGTTCCCGCGCGCAGGCGCTGACCGCCGTTGATCGAAACGGACTGCGTCATGCCGTTGCCGAAGCGAACGCTCGCCGGCAGGCAAACCGCATCGCCGTTCACGGGCTTGAACGCGATCGTGGTGATGTTGCGTCCGGCCCAGCCGGCGGCCGTGCCGGCGGTGTCGGTGCCGCCGTTGAAGTGCACGGCGCCGATCTGCACCCAGCTGTCCGCGCCGTTGCTTGGGGCGCTGTTCTGCCAATGCATGGAATGCGACCACATGGCGGCCCAGGTCGGGCTGGCGCGCCATTGCGCCTCATAGCGGCCGACATCGGCTTCCATCTGAAGCTTCGCGCCGCCGCGACCGACGGCGTGGCAGGTGAACGTCACGCGCGTCACGGTGCGCGCGCTGCCCGGCATATCGACGGCCCGCGCTTGGCCTTGGCGCAGCAGTCCGGCGAACACTTCGCTGGACTGCCCGTTGCCGTAAGCGGCGCGGATGGTGCGGCATTGCACGTCGCCGCCGCGCGCGGTGAAGCGCAGCTGCTCGACCGGTCCGCCGAAATCGGGAGACGCCGTGTCGCGGTCGTTCCCGTAGCTCACGTCTATCGATCCGATGTTGTCCCAATCGGCCAGCGCAGGCGACGCCGCGCCAAGACCCGCCAATGCGGCGAGCGTAAACAATCCAGTGCGTATCATCTCAGTGTCTCCTCAAATGTGTCAGGTCACGCCCGCATAGAGCGTGAGACGGCCTGAACGGCGGCTGAACGGAATTGATGGAGGCTATTAACACCGGCGTTCGGCGTTTTGCGCGCAACGACGCGTCGGCAGAACGCGCGCCGACATCGAAGGTTGCAAAGATCCTTGCTAGAGCAAACCGCCGCGCCAGCGCACGCGGCCGAAGACCAGAGCAGAAGCCTCGCTCGCGGACAGTATCTGGACATCCTTCTCGGCGCTGCGCGTTTTCAGCGCCACGCGACCGTCGACATAGATCTCGACCAGCTTGGTCATCAGTCTGTCGCCGTTTTTGAAGACGTAGAACGCGTCCTCGGAAATGCGCTCGAGGCCTGTGACCACCAGCATGGCGTCGCCGTCGCGAATGTCCGGCTCGTTGGCGGCGCCGCGGTTGAAGATCACGCGCAGCCGGTCTTCCGGTGCGCGGATCGCCGCCCGCAGCCAGGCGCGCGAGAACGCCACATGGTCGCGCACTTCGTCGCCCTGTGGATAGGAGCCGTGGCCGGAGGAGGAATCGGTGTCCAGCACGGGAACGATCGCGAAGCCTTCGGCCGCCTCATCGCGTTGACGGGTGCCGCCGCCCGTTGCGATCCATTCGAGCGATACGCCCTTGGCACGGGCCAGCCGGCCGATCAGCTCGAAGGGCGGTTTGGCCCGGCCGCCGATATAGGACGCCAGGTGTTCCGGCGTGACGCCGGCGATTTCGGCCGCCTCGGGCCGCGAGTCGAACAGGTCCAGCAGCCAGCGG
>DATNNS010000006.1:0-3031 GCA_035601715.1 Rhizomicrobium sp. | reverse complement strand
CGAGCCCGTCCTGGGCTCTCGCGAACCGGCGCAGATTACGAAGACCGGCCAACGACCGCTTCGCTTTCATCAGACGGCTCCTACTTGGCGACACAGCATCAACCTCGATCCGACTACGGATGGTTCTGCGTGACCGCCGTGTTCGCCGCCGAGTTGATCTGCGTGCCGATCGAATTGGCCGGAGCCTTCAGATTCGACGTCACAAGCCAGACCAGCGTAATGCCGCCGACCACGACGGCGGACGCCAGAGCGACCCACTCGACCGTGACCAGACCGTCTTCATTCTTCACGAAAGCCCGCGTGTCGAGCTTCAGGAATTTCCTAATCGCCATCATCGCCATTTTCGTTCTCGCTTTTTTAGCGCGGGATCGCGGTCGCGATTGCGACGCGTTGCGCGCGCCGAATCCGCCTGAGCCCCACACCGTACACCCTTTGGTTGCACAAAATGGTTGCGCGCAAACCGCCCGCCCCAGCTTCGAACCCGTCGACCGCCCCTTCGAAAGGTGGATTTTCGATGGTGTCCTTGGGGAGAGATAAACAACCTATGAAGACAAACGCAAGAATCATCTTGGTTGTCCTTAATTCATCCCCCTCTCAAAAGCCCCTCAAATGATTGCTTTTATGCCATATTCGAGACGCATCGCTTCAGAGGGTGGTGGGGCGCGACATCACGGCTGTTAATTATACGAGACAATTCATGTATTTAGACCTACCGCCTATCCTCGTTGTCCGCAGCCGATTTAAGGAGTACGCGGAAAGCGGCTGCGCGCGGATTTGCTGTCTGGCAAACTGCGCCAGGCGCGCTGCGCGCGAGCGGTTGGGGCCATGCTGAGCAAAGACATGATCACGCCGAAAGGCCGTGCCGGATCCCGACGCAAGCGGCGTTTCGCGTTCTTCGGGCAGAGCGGCACCGCGAGCGTGGAATTCGTCATCTGGATGCCGATCTTCGCCGTCATCCTCGCCTGCAGCGCGGACGCCTGCATGATGTACCTTGTCCAGGCCGACATGTGGGACGTCGCCCGCGACACCGTGCGGTCGATGACGACGGGCGAGCTGACCGCGACCACCGCGCCGGCCTATGCGACCGGCGAACTGCTCTATCCGGCCAAGCCCTATGTCATCACCGCCACGGCCGGCACGAGCGACGTGGTCGAGATCACCCTGCCGATCCAGAATGCGAGCGTGTTCGGAACGCTCGCGCTGCTCGGCGGCTTCACCGGCGCCACGATCGACGCCAAAGTCGCGATGCGCGCTGAAAAATAGAGCGTCACGCCTTTTTGACGATGAGGATTAGATTCGAGACGATCCCAAGCAGCCGCGCGCCCGTCACGCGCGCCTGTCCTTGCAGGGACAACTCACCGCACAGCGTCTTCAGATCGCCAGCCGACAGCAGATTGAGGTTCTCCTCGCGGGCGAGAAAATCGTTTCCCAGCGCTGCGACAACTCCCCGAAAAGCCGGCTTCGGTAGCCAGTGAACGAGCGGCAGCACGGTGTGGAATTCGACCGGAAACCAGCGATTGGGCGTGGTGAGGAAAACGCACTTGCGCGCGACACGGACGGCTTGCGCGATGAAGGCGCGCTGGCGGTCGCGCGATCCGACATGCTCCAGCACGGCGCTGGAGTGAACGTAGTCAAAAGCGCCGTCGGCGAACGGCAGGTCGCGCCCGTCGCCATGGACGAATTTCAAGCCGGGATGGGCCTGTTCGAGAAACGCGGCGCCCGCGTCGATGCCGAGCGCGGTGATGGCCGCTTTGTGCGCGTACCAGGATTCCAGATAGTTGGAATGATCGTAGGTGCGGTCGCTGCTTGCGCCGATGTCGAGGATGGTGTCGGACGCCGTCACGCCGGTGGCGAGAAAGGCCTGAAACATCTTGCGGCGCTGGTAGCCGGCGATCCGCACCGGCAGAGAGCCGGGCCTGGCCACGCTATAATGCGCGCTGAGATTGACCATTGCGCCCCTGTGCCCGTTTGCCAGCCGCATCGCTTTAGACCAATTTCGCCGCGAGAAGAGGCCGGGCATTGGGCAACATACCGATAAACGCGGACAAGGCGGCAGACAAGACGGCCGCGAATTCCCACCTCGCCGGCGCCGTGCAGCGCTTCGGCGTGACGGGCATCACCGTGATCGTGTGGCTGGAATATGCCGTCTCGAGCCTCATCCTCGCGCTGCGCCATCCCTCCGGCCTCCCGCTGATCGCGGACGACGCGATGCGGCTGGTGCAGGTTCGCGATCTGCTGGTGGGCCAGTCGTGGTTCGACGTGACGCAATGGCGGATGGATCCGCCGCTCGGCGTCGCCATGCACTGGTCGCGGCTGATCGATGCGCCGCTGGCGGGCCTTATCCTGCTGTTCAGCCTGTTCACCAGCCGCGCCATGGCGGAAATCTGGGCGGTGAGCGTCTGGCCGCTGCTGCTGCTGCTGGCGGTGTGGCTAGCGAGCGCGCGGATCGCGCAGCGCCTGGTCGACCGCGAGGCAGGCGTGGCGGCGCTGCTGCTCTCCGTCGCCTGCGTCTTCACGCTGGGCTATTTCCATCCCGGCGAGATCGACCACCACAATGCGCATATCGCCTTGTCGCTGTGGACCGTCGCTTTCCTGATGGAGAGCGAGCGCGCGCCGCGCGACGCGGCGCTCGCCGCCGCGCTCAGCGTCGTCAGCCTCGCCATCGGGCTCGAAACGCTGCCTTACGTCATCGCCGTCGTCTGTGTGATGGCGGGCATCTGGATCGTGAAAGGCGAGGATTGCGCGCGCAGCGTCCGCGCCTTCGGGCTTTCCTTCGCCGCGACCGCGCTGATCCTGCTGTTCACGGTCGTGGCCTCGCGCGAGCGCTGGAGCATGGACAACCTCTCCTTCTCCGGGGTCCATGCCGCCCTGTGCCTCGCAGGCGGTCTCGGGCTCGCGGCGCTCACCTATCCGCGAATTTCCGCGTCCGACCGGCTGCGGCGTTTCGCCGGACTGGCGCTTCTCGCGCTCGTCCTCTTCGCGGCTTTGCTCATCGCGGCGCCCGGCTTCTTCGCCGGCCCCTATGACTGGA
>DATNNS010000005.1:0-16367 GCA_035601715.1 Rhizomicrobium sp. | reverse complement strand
ACCCTGGCCGGCGGGTTGACCTTGATGTTCTTCACCAGCTTCAAGCTCACCGTGCTGATCGTGGGGGCGGTGCTGGTGATCATGGTGCCCCTGATCCTGTTCAGCCGCTGGGTGCGCACGCTCAGCCGCAAGAGCCAGGATCGCCTCGCCGACACCAGCGCGCATGCCAGCGAAACGCTCAACGCGGTGCAGACCGTTCAGGCCTTCACGCATGAGACGCTCGAGCGCCAGGCCTATGGCCGCGCGGTGGAGAACTCGTTCGACGTCGCCATCCTGCGCACGCGGGCGCGCGCCGTGATGACGGCGGTGATCATCTTCGCGGCGTTCTCCAGCATCGCGGGCGTCGGCTGGGTTGGAGCGCAGGACATCATCCACCACGTCATGACGGGCGGCCAGCTTCTTCAATTCATCCTGTATGCCTTGTTCGTGGGCAGCGGTGTCGGCACCCTGTCGGAAACCTGGGGCGATCTGCAGCGCGCCGCCGGCGCGTCCGAGCGCCTGATGGAACTGCTTCACACCCAGCCCGCGATCACCGCGCCGGAGCATCCCAAGGTCCTCGCGAAGCCGGCGCGGGGCGCGGTCAGCTTCCGCGACGTGCGCTTCCGCTATCCCTCGCGTCTGCATCTGGCCGCGCTGGATGGTTTCTCGCTCGACATCAAGCCGGGCGAAGCGGTGGCGCTGGTCGGTCCGAGCGGCGCGGGCAAGTCGACCGTGTTCCAACTGCTGCTGCGCTTCTTCGCGCCGCAGGAGGGCGCGATCCTGTTCGACGGCATCGACACCGCCGCGCTCGATCCGACCGATCTGCGCCGCAACATCGCAATGGTGGCGCAGGACCCGGTGATCTTCTCCGGCACAATCGCCGACAACATCCGCTACGGCCGCCCCGAGGCGAGCGACGACGAAGTGCGCCATGCTGCCGAGGCCGCTGCCGCATCCGAATTCATCGAACCCTTGCCGGACGGCTATCAGACCATCGTCGGCGAGCGCGGCGCCACCCTGTCCGGCGGCCAGCGCCAGCGCATCGCCATCGCGCGCGCCATCCTGCGCGACGCGCCGCTGCTATTGCTCGACGAAGCGACCAGCGCGCTCGACGCCGAGAATGAACGCCTCGTCCAGACCGGCCTTGCCAATCTGATGGCTGGCCGCACCACCATCGTGATCGCCCATCGCCTGGCGACCATCCAGCGCCTCAAGCGCATCGTGGTGATGGACCAGGGTCGCATCGTCGCCCAGGGCGGCCACGCCGAACTGGTCGCCAATGGCGGCCTCTACAAGCGTCTCGCGGATCTGCAGTTCAGCCAGGGCTTGGCGCTGACGGCTTGATCTTCATTTCTCCCGTGTGGGAGGCCGCCGCGTGAAAGCGCGGGTTGGGGAAAGTGACGAAAGCAATGCCCGTTCCGAAATGGCCTTGGCGCATTTGGAGCCTGGCGCTGTTCGCGGCGGTCGCCGTCATCGCCGCGACTGGCCTTTCCTATGAAACATTCGGCGAATCCCGCGATGCCGCCCGCTTTCCGCCGCCGGGCAGGCTTGTCGATGTCGGCGGACGGCGGCTGCATTTGCTGTGCAAAGGTTCGGCGCCCGGTCCGACCGTCATCATGGTCGCGGGCGGCGGTACGCCGGCGGTGGTGTCATACGATCTGCAGGACCGTATCGCGAAATTCGCGCGCGTCTGCAGCTACGATCGCGCCGGTCTCGGATGGAGCGATCCGGCGCGGCATGCGCTCACTTTCGCCGAACAGGTGAACGATCTTGAGACGTTGCTTCAAAACGCGAAGCTCGCCGGGCCTTACGTCTTCGTCCCGGAGTCATTCGGTAGCCTGATTGTCATCGATTTTGCGCAGCGTTATCCCGGACAGGTCGCAGGCGTGGTGTTTCTTGACGGCGTCGATCCGCAGCTGTGGTTCAAGGCGATGGTGGATCAGAGCGGGTCGCTTGCCGAATTCAAGAACCTGGCGGTCAAGGTCGCGTGGCGGACGGGCATTGTCCGCCTTGCGTTCCCGGCGCTGGCGCCGGCCTGGGTGTGGCGGCTGCCCGCGCCGATCAGGGATCAGATGGTGGCGATCTACGCGCGGCCGAGCGCCGGTTATGCGGAGGCATTGGACGCTTACACGATATCGCCGCAGCGCCCCTATCTTGCGCCCGGCGCTTTGGGCACCCGGCCCGTCATCGCGCTGCGCCACGGCAAGACATCCGATGCACTCTCCGGAGAGTTCGAGGCGGGTTGGCAGGCGTCGCAGACCCGTCTCGCGCAACTGTCGCACAACGGCATCGTGATCACCGCCGCTGGCGCCGATCACGAGATCGCGCAGGAGCAGCCCGAACTGGCGGCCCAATGGGTGCAAAAGGCGCTGAGCGAGACGAGGCGACAGTAGCCGCTCCCACAACGGAGAGACGAAAAAGAAAAGGGCGCCTCGACGGGCGCCCTTTTGAATTCGGAAGATGGAAACCCTACGCCGCAACCTCGTTGCTCGCCGGGTCGCGCAACACGTAGCCGCGGCCCCACACCGTCTCGATGTAGTTGTCGCCGGCGGTCGCCGCCGCCAGTTTCTTGCGCAGCTTGCAGATGAAGACGTCGATGATCTTGAGCTCGGGCTCGTCCATGCCGCCATAGAGATGGTTGAGGAACATCTCCTTGGTCAGCGTCGTACCCTTGCGGAGCGAAAGCAGCTCCAGCATCTGATATTCCTTGCCGGTCAGATGGACGCGGCTGCCGTCGACTTCGACCGTCTTGGCGTCGAGATTGACGGTGAGCTTGCCGGTGGTGATGACCGACTGGCTGTGGCCCTTGGAGCGGCGGACGACGGCCTGGATTCTCGCAACCAGCTCGTCCTTGTGGAACGGCTTGGTCATGTAGTCGTCGGCGCCGAAGCCCAGCGCCTTGACCTTGGCTTCCACGATGGCGTTGCCGGAAAGGATGAGAACCGGCGTCTGCACCTTGGCGAGCCGCAGCGTTTTCAACACTTCAAAGCCGCTCATGTCGGGGAGCTGCAGGTCCAGCACGATGATGTCGTAATCATAGAGCTTGCCGAGGTCGATGCCTTCCTCGCCCAGATCCGTGGTGTAGACGTTGAAACCTTCGGAGCGCAGCATCAGCTCGATGCTGCGGGCCATGGCGCTGTCGTCTTCAATCAGGAGCACGCGCATAGTGAAAAACCCTTTCGATGCCGTCGGCAGTGCGATGAACGGACCGTATCGTTAACTGGTTAACATCCGGTTGCGGTCCCGGGCCCATCCTCAGACCTCTCGAACCCCGGCTTAACGGAACCCTGCCGGGAGGTCATCCATCCCCTTGATTCGATTTGTTAAGTTTACCGCCACTTAAATCCTTGCGGGCAAGATGCGGGCTGAACTTTGATCGCCAGGCACCCGGATGCATGCACTTCTCAAGGATATCGAGGCTGTCCCGGCGCTCCGGCGCTTCGGCCGCGTCGCCCGCATCGAGGGCCTGCTGGTCGAGGTCACGGGAGCCGTCGGCGCCGTCAGCCTTGGCGGGCAGGTGCGCCTAACCGGCTCAAATGGCAAGACAATTCCTTGTGAGGTGGTGGGTTTTCGCGAGGGCCGGGCGCTGGTCATGCCGTTGGGAACGCTGGACGGCATGAGCCTCGGCGCGCGGGCCGATTTCGACGACCGGCCGGCCGCGGTCCATCCGTGCCGCTCCTGGCTCGGCCGCGTGGTCGATGCGTTCGGCCAGCCGACGGACGGCAAGGGCCCGCTGCCGCAGGGTGAAAAAGCCTATCCGCTGAAGTCTCCGGCGCCCTCGGCGCACAGCCGCGCCCGCATTGGCGGCAAGCTCGATCTGGGCGTGCGCGCGCTTAATGCGTTCACCACCTGCTGCCGCGGCCAGCGCATGGGCATTTTCTCGGGCAGCGGCGTCGGCAAGTCGATGCTGCTCGCGATGCTGGCGCGCAACACGGACGCGGACGCCATCGTGATCGGCCTGGTCGGCGAGCGCGGCCGCGAATTGAAGGAATTCATCGAAGACGATCTGGGCGAGGCGGGCCTTGCCCGCAGCGTCGTGGTCGCCGCGACGTCCGACGAGCCGGCGCTGGTGCGCCGCCAGGCGGCCTATGTCGCGATGGCCATTGCCGAACAGCTTCGGGACCAGGGTTTGCATGTGCTGCTGCTGATGGATTCGGTGACCCGTTTCGCCATGGCACAGCGCGAAGTCGGCCTCTCCGCGGGAGAGCCGCCGGCCAGCAAAGGTTACACGCCGACGGTGTTCGCGGAATTGCCGCGATTGCTGGAACGCGCCGGCCCGGGCGCGCAGGGAACCGCGGGCTCGATCACCGGTCTCTTCACGGTGCTGGTGGAAGGCGACGACCACAACGAGCCGATCTCCGATGCGGTGCGCGGCATCCTCGACGGCCATATTGTGCTGGAACGGAGCATCGCCGAGCGCGGGCGTTACCCCGCGATTAACATCCTCAAATCGATCTCGCGCGCGATGCCGGCCTGCAACTCGCCCGCAGAGCAGAATGTCGTCACGCGCGCCCGCGCCACCCTTTCCGTTTACGAAGATATGGCAGAATTGATCCGATTGGGCGCCTACAAGTCCGGAACCAATCCGGAAGTGGACACGGCAATTGGACTTTATCCGCGTCTCGAAGCCTTCATGGCCCAGAAGAAGGACGAGCGCGCGGAGTTGGGTGACGGCTACGACGCGCTCGAGAAAATCCTGAGCGTGGGGAAGGATAAGACGCCATGAAACGCCGCGATACGCTGATGCGCCTGAAGCGCTTTCGGGTCGACGACCTCAAGCGCCGGATGGGAACGCTCGACGCCATGAAGGCCGATGCCGAGCGCAAGCTCGCCGATCTCGAGGAAAGCGTGGCACGCGAGCGCCAGCGCGCCAACGACAGCGACATCGGACGGCTGGCCTTTCCGTCGTTCCTGCGCTCGATCGACACGCGTCGCGAAAACCTGCGCGCCACGCTCAAGGATGTCGAGCGCGAGCGCAGCGGCGTGCAGACCGATCTCAATGCCGCCTTCCAGGATCTGAAGGCGCTCGAGCTCGCCACCGAGCAGCAGGCCAAGCGCGTCGCCGAGCTCGAAGCGCGCCGCTCGCAATCCCATCTCGACGAGATGGCGATCGTCCGCCATCTGCGCAAGCACGCGCTCCGGCAGGCCTAGGCGCTCGCGGCGCCGCGTCACTCGGATTGAAACGGGCTAGAGATTCGGTCCGGGCGAGCGCTTCTTCGCATCCACCGGGCTCATCAGCCCCACATGATTGCCGTCGGGGTCCTCGATGATGGCATAACGCGAACCCCAGAACGCGTCCCACGGTTTCTGCAGACCGCGATGGCCCGCCGCCGTGATCTTCTTATACGTCGCATCGACCGCGCGACGGGTCTTCAACGAAAACCCGATCACGACATTGCCGCCGCCGGTTTTGCCGCGATAGCCTGCGTTGTAGGCGCGCGCCAGCGCGGGGCTGTCGAACGCGAGCTCCACGCCGTTGCCGAAGGGAATACGCGTATGATGGCCCCCGGATTTGGTTCGCCAGACCGCGGATTTGTCGATTTTGACGCCGAGCAGGCGATAGAACGCTAGCGTTTTGTCCATGTCGCGGCAGACGAGGTCGATCTGGTCGAGCATGACGGTCATGGCTGCTATCCCTCCCGAAGGCGGCGCCGAATACGACCGCCGACCCCGATTGTATGATTTTCCCCGCGCCGCGCTATGATTGCCCCGTGTGCTTCGCGTTGGGGGGAAGCGATGTCATTTTCCGAGCAGATTTCGCCGTTGCTGGGCCGCTGGGTGCTGGCCTGGTTTTTCCTCAGCGAAGCCTGGGCGCGCGCCGCCAATTGGGACGCGACGCTCACCTTGATAGGCATGAGCCATATCTCCTACGCGCCGCCGCTGCTCGCCATCGCGCTGGTGGTGATGGTGCTGGGCGGGCTGTCGTTGCTGCTGGGCTTCCAGACGCGCCACGGCGCGATGCTGCTCTTCGCCTTCACTATCGTCGTCACGGTGATGATGCACGCCTATTGGACGATCGCCGACCCGATCGCGCGCGCGTCGGACTATGAGATCTTCGCCCGCAACCTCGCCATTGCCGGCGGCCTGCTTTTGCTCGTCGGCATGGGTCCGGGCCGATTCGGCATCGACAATCGCGGGCAGAAGAAGCGCTGAAAAAAGAAGATTTGCACGCGGAGCCGCAGAGTCGCGGAGGAGCCGCGGTGCGCAACGAGCGTGCGCGCTCTTTATGGGTTTGTCGGCGCGCTTTGCGCGCCAGCTTTCCGTCGCACACCGACGCCCAAGCCCGATTTCTTCTCCGCGGCTCTGCGGCTCCGCGTGAATCTCTTTCTTCCTACCAGCCCCCGCCGCCGCCGCCGCCACCGCCGCCGCCGGAGAAGCCGCCGCCGCCGCTGCCCGAGCTGGAGCCCGGTGCGGTCGCCGCCGATGCGGCGGATGACGCCAGCGAAGCGCCGAGGCCGGCGGCGAAGCCCGCCGCGCCGATGCTTCCGAAATTGCTCCCCGCATACCAGATCGGCACATAGCCGCCGCGGTCGGCCGCGATGCCAGCACGGGCGGCTTCGGCCTCGAACTTTTTGCTCCAGGTATTTTCACAATCGAGCGCGATGGCATAGGGCAGGAATTTCTCGAACAGCTCCGGCGTGACGTTGGGCGGGTTGAGCGCTTCAAGCCTGTCCTTCTCGGCGGTGTTGAGGAACAGTCTGAAGCCGTCGATCTGGTCGCGGATATGCGCGCCCGCCAGGGTCGGCGCCTTGAGCAGGTGATAGAACACATAGACCGCGATGCCGCCCGCGATCAGCGCTGCCGCCGCCGGCAGCGAGACGCTGGCCTTGAACATGTAAAGTCCGACGAGGAGTCCGCCCGCGAAGGGTATGGCGAAGGCGGTGGAAACCAGCGCGCCAATGCCGTTGACGATGCGCGAGCCGGGACCGGCGAACGCGACCAGCCAGTTGTCATAGACCTGGTGCAGCAGAAAGGACGTTGCCGCCGACCAGCCGGCCAGCCAGATCAGAATGAACGCCGCCGCCGGCCCATATTCGGAGAGCGCCGCGCTGGCGAAAGCGGCGACGACCAGGATCGCCAGCCCGCCGACCGCCCAATGCGCATGGGTGTTGAAATAATTGCCTTCATATTCGCTTTTGAGAGACGTCTTGAGCGCGGAGATCGAGGCGGCGATTGCCGCATGATTGTCCTGCTTCATCGCGATGCTGGCGCCGCCGTCGTCGAACAGCTTGGCCGCGATGGCCGCTTCGCCATGCGAAAGCCCGCTATCGGCCGCGCTTTTTCCGGTGCGTGTCAGGACATAGCTTCCATCTTCTTCGGAAATCTTGAGAAAACCCTTCACCGCCATGTCGATCAGCGAGGCGGCATAGGCTTTGCGGTCATAGGCCATGCGATGGACGAAGCGCACCGCGGCGGGAGAGAAATCGGCCGGCGGGCCGAACAGCGCGACGATGGTGCCGCGCCGTGGGTCTCGCCCAAAGCTGATCCAGGTGACGGCGTAGTAGACCAGCAGAATCGCAAGCCCCGCCAGCGCGACGATGGAATCGGCATTGTCGCGGATGAACTGGGCGCGCTGCTCGGCCTGGGTCGGCGGCAGCACGGCGCCTTTGTCGAAATCGACGGCGATGGTGAGGCCTTCTTCTTCGCCCAAGGGCGCGGTGGTGGCGAAATGGACCGCGCTGGCGGAGAGATTTTCGCTGGTCGCGTTCTGCTCGCGCGCACCGGTCGCGCCGGTATAGAAGACGCTCTTCTGGATGCGCGCATCGGCCGGCAGATGGACGGTGGCCTCGGCGTGATCGATGGGGAATTGCCACTGATTGCCCGTGACGTTCCAATAGAGTTCGTCGTAGTCGGAGAAGAATCCGATCTGGCGGTCGGTGGTGAAGGTGATCGTGAAGACGTGCGGGCCGTGCTCGAGGTCGACATCGGCGTCGCCGATCTTGATGCGCTCGCCGTCGTCGATGCCGCTCACGTCATAGGGCTCGGAATGGCCGTCGCGCGTCACGGCGACGACCGCGAAGCCGACATGGACGCGCCGGCCGAGCTTGTCGGTATAGACGGTCGGAAAATCGCGATAGATGCCGTGGGTGATCGCCTCGCCCTCGGCCACCACCGCGATGGTTTCGACGACCGTCAGCGCGCCGTTGCGCGCCACCGTAATGTCGCTGGAATAATCGGTGATGCGCTCGCTGTCGTCCTGGCCGAGCGCCGGCCCCGCCAGCAGCAGGAGAAGCGCCGCTATTGCGGCTTTCAAGAGAAGGAGACTTTCGGCACCGCGCGGTCTGCCGCGTCGTCGATCTGGAAGAACGCCGCCGGCTTGAAGGCGCCGAAATTGGCGACGAGGTTGGACGGGAATTGCTGGATCATCACATTGTAGTCGCGCACCGCGCCATTGTAGTAGCGCCGCGCGAGCTGGATCTGGTCCTCGACGTCGGCGAGGTCCTTCTGCAGGCCCTGGAAATTTTCGCTGGCGCGCAATTGGGGATAGGCTTCGGCCACCGCCATGATCTTGCCGATGGCGGCGCTGATCGCGGTTTCGGTCGTCGCGCGCGCAGCCGGGTCGCTCTGGCCTTCGCCCTGGCTGCGCAGCTTGGCCAGATCGTCGAAGGTGTCGCGCTCATGCGTCGCATAGCCTTTCACCGATTCCACGAGGTTGGGGATGAGATCGGCGCGGCGCTTCAATTGCGCTTCGATGCCGCTCCAGGCTTCCTGCGTCACGGTGCGTCGGCGCACCAGGGCGTTATAGATCGCGACCGCCCACAGGCCCGCCAGCACCACGACGACGAGGAGAATCCAAATCAGGCTCATGCGGCGCGACGCTAAAGGGTCGCGGCCCCCCGGTAAATAGCGGGCGCGCCGAAGCAGGCGCTGGCGCGCCCGCTTTCACGCGCGTTGACGAATCAGACGCTCAGCGGCCGAGCGCGGATTTGATCGCGGAGACGACGGCGATGACCACGGCCATGATGATGGCGTAAGCCAATACCGTCTGCAGCGGCACCAGCATCAGGCTGTGCCAGTCGGCTTGCGCCAGCGTTCCGATGTCCTTGCCGCTGCTGGTGATCGCCGCGCGCGCGAACAGCGCCAGCACGAACACCACCAGCGCGCCCAGCGTCGATGAGGCGAGCGAGGCCAGGCCGTCGGAGAAGAACGCCAGAGCGATCGCGACGACCACCAGGATACCCAGCGTTATCCAGTCGCCCGACGTGATGATGGCGTGAATTGCATTCCAAAGATCCGTGACCGCAGACATGTTTCCCCCTTGAACCCAACACCCCGTCGCCGCTGTCGCGGACGATCCTGTTAAGAAAAGATACACCAATTCGCGAGCGGGCGGGAGATGCGGGAAAGGGCCAAGCGGTCACGGGCGGTGCAGCGGAAATCCGGCAAACGCTTGGTTAACGAAGGCCCGACGCGCGGATTGTGACAGGCGCCGGCGCAATTTTATTATGGAGGCGGCGGGCGACGACGGTGATGGCGGCCGTGGCCGGGGCCTGCGGATAGAGTGTCGGAAGCGGGCGCTGGCGGCGCACGGATTCCTGAACATGCGCATCGCGCGGGATACAGCCCAGATATTCCGGAACCGATTGCAGAAACGCCTGGCAGGTGGTGCCGAGCGCACCCGATGTGCGGCGCGCTTCCGCGTCGTTGGCCGCCATGTTGACGATGAGATAGGGCAGGCGCGCGCCGCGGCGCTTGAGAAGTTTCGCGAATGCATAGGCGTCGGCGAGCGAGGCGGGATCAGGCGTCATGACCAGCAGCGCGTCTTCCGCGCTCGCCGCGAAGTGCATCGTCACCGCATCGACGCCGGCGCCGAGATCGAGGATCACGCGGTCGTAGTTCTTCGCGGCGCGCAACGTGTCGACCAGGCGCTTGGCCTGGTCCTCGCCGATATCGGCCAGCGCGCCGGAGCCTGCGGGCGCGGCGAGAATGTCGAAGCCGCCGGCGCCCGGCACCGTCACCACCGCATCGGCCAGCGCGCGCTTGCCGGAGAGCACGCCGGCAAGATCGCCGCCTGAGTCGAGGCCCAGATGCACGACGGTGTTGGAAAGTCCGAGATCGGCGTCGCACAGCAGGACGCGTTCGCCTTCGAAAGCGAGTGCCTGGGCGAGGCTGACGGAGATCAGCGTCTTGCCGGTGCCGCCTTTGCCGGAGCCGATGGCGAGAAGATGGGGCGCGAGAAGCCGGCTCATTGCGCGCTCCCGCGGTCGCCGTGCCCGGCGGTTTCGATCAGCAGCCGCGACAGAGACAGTGGTGTCAGCGTGTCGAGCCCGCCCGCGACATAAGGCGAGCGCGTGA
The DNA here is from genome assembly GCA_035601715.1 of Rhizomicrobium sp. Lineage (GTDB taxonomy): Bacteria > Pseudomonadota > Alphaproteobacteria > Micropepsales > Micropepsaceae > Rhizomicrobium. Next base: position 6,092 of record DATNNS010000005.1, on the reverse strand, counting down.
CATGGGCGAGATGAAGGTCTTGCGCAGCGGCGGCCAGCAGCGCGCCGCAGCGGCGCGTCAAATCGAGGCCGGTGATGATCGCGCGGCGCGCGCCGAGCAGCGAAAGCGCGGCGGCGATCTCCGCGGTCTCTTCGCTGTCGCCGCAGGCCGAGACGATGCCGACGGCCTCGAGATCGGGGATCTGCGCCAGCGCCGCGAACGCATTGCGTGCCCTGGCATTGCGCGGATCGAAGCCGGCGGTGTCGACGATGGGGAAGGATTTCTCCAGGCTGCATTCGATGACGGCGCGGGCGGCGATGTCGGCGTTGTCGGCAACCAGGAAACGGACGCCGACATGGGCCGCGAACGTTTCCAGCCGCGCGATCGCGCCGGCGCCGGCGGCGTCGGCGGCGATCAGCTTCACGTCGCGGCCGGCGAGCTTGGCGTGGGCGGCGATCTTGGCCGCGGTCGCCGTCTTGCCAGCACCGTGCGGGCCGATCAGCAGCAGGGCGGGCGTGAAGGCGAGATCGAGCGGTTCGCTGCGCATCTTCTTGTCGAGCGCCGAGGCCAGCGCGAGCGTCATGTCGGACAGGCCGGTCTTCTCGGCGATTTCCGCGAGCGCGTGGGCGAGCGCATCGGGCGCACGATGGCCGCGCAGCAGCGCGATCAGTTCGGCGCGATTGAAGTTTTTCGTATCGGGCACGGTGCCGGCGCCGGTCTCGCGCAGCCGGCGGATCAGATTGTCGCGATAGCCGGTCGAGAAGTTGACCGTGGTGGGTTGCGTGGGCTCGGGCGCTGCCGCGCTCACAGCCGTTTCGAGATCGGTGTCCGCCTCGTCGAGTGCGGCGCGCACCAGCACGCCGCCTTGCTTGGCGCGCTGGCTGGAAACGATGATGGCGTCCGGCCCCATCTCGTCACGCATCTGCGCCAGTGCCGAGTGCATGTCATCGCCGATGAACGTGCGAAGCTGCATCTAAGCCCCCAAACCGGAGCGCGCAGCGCGCCAGGTGGAGTTAGAAGAACGTCTCACGCGAAGCCGCGAAGGCGCGGAGCCGCAACGTACAAAAATCGATGTTTCGTCGGTGCAGGGACGCGACGCCCGCTTTGCGGCTTTGCGGCTTTGCGTGCCAATTTTCTTTTCCATTACACCTGCCCCAAGGTGCGCAGGCGTACCGACGCGTGGATTTCGTTCTGGCTCATCACGACGGTCTGCGGACGAAAGCGTTCCACGATGGAGCGCACGAACGGGCGCACCTGCGGGCCGGTGAGCAGCACCGGCACGTCGCCTTTCTGGCCGGCTTCGTCGAAGCGCTCGCGCACGGTGGCGATGAATTGCTGCAGCTGGCTCGGCGCCATCGCGAGCTGCTTGTCCTCGCCGGCGCCCACGATGGACTCGGCGAACGCCTGTTCCCAGGCGGGCGACAGCGCGATCAGCGGCAGGTAGCCGCCGGGCGAGATGTTCTGATGGCAGAGCTGGCGCGACAGCCGCGCGCGCACGTGCTCGGTGATGTAGAGCGCGTTCTTGGTGTGGCCGACGGCCTCGGCGATGCCTTCGAGGATCGCCGGCAGGTCGCGGATCGAGACGCGCTCGGCAAGCAGGGTTTGCAGCACGCGCTGCACGCCGTTGACCGAGATCTGCGAGGGAATCAGCTCCTCGACCAGCTTCTTGTGCTCGGCCGGCAGATCGTCGAGCAGCTTGCGGGTCTCGGCGAATGACAGAAGCTCGCTCATGTGCGTCTTCAGCACTTCGGTCAGATGCGTGGTCAGCACGGTGCCGGGATCGACGACCGTGAGGCCGCGGAAACTCGCTTCCTCGCGGATCGCCTCGGCAACCCATGTCGCCGGCAATCCGAACGCCGGCTCGGTGGTGTGCGTGCCGGGCAGGTCGATCGGCGCGCCCTTGGGATCCATGACGAGGAGCGATCCGGGGAACAGTTCGCCGCGCCCGGAATCCACTTCCTTGACGCAGATGCGATATTCGTTGGCGCCGAGCTGCATGTTGTCGAGAATGCGCACGCTCGGCATCACGAAGCCCATTTCCGAAGCGAGCTGGCGGCGCAGCGCCTTGATCTGGTCGGTGATGCGGTGTCCCTTGACGTCGTTGATCAGCGGCAGCAGGCCGTAGCCGAGCTCAACGCGCAGCAGGTCGAGGGCGAGGGCGGTCGCGATCGGCTCTTCCTTGGGCTGGGCGTCGACGCGTTCCTTCTCTTCCTTCTTCTCCAGCTCGACGCGGACGTCTTCCTTGCGCTTGTGCGCGACGAAGGCGGCGCCGCCGATCAGCGCGGAGAGGCAGGCGAAGACCATGGTGGGCATGCCGGGCAGAATGCCGACGACCGCCATCACGGCCGCGGCCATGCCGAGCGCCTGGGGATAGAAGGAGAGCTGGCCGATCAGCGCCTTGTCGGTGGCGCCCTCGACGCCGGCCTTCGAGACCATCAGGCCCGCCGCGGTGGAGACGATCAGCGCCGGCATCTGGCTGACAAGGCCGTCGCCAACGGTGAGCAAGGTGAACGTCTGGCTGGCGTCCGAGAAGCTCATGCCTTTCTGGGCGACCGCGATGATGATGCCGCCGACCACGTTGATGGCGACGATCATCAATCCGGCGATGGCGTCGCCGCGGACGAATTTGCTGGCGCCGTCCATGGCGCCGAAGAAATTGGATTCGGATTCGAGCGTCTTGCGGCGCTCGCGCGCGGTCTTTTCGTCGATCAGGCCGGACGAGAGATCGGCGTCGATCGCCATCTGCTTGCCGGGCATCGCGTCGAGGGTGAAGCGCGCCGCCACTTCGGCGATGCGGCCCGAACCCTTGGTGATGACGATGAAGTTCACGATGACGAGGATCGCGAAGACGATCAGGCCGATGACGAAGTTGCCCTGCATGATCAGCTTGCCGAACGCCTGGATCACATAGCCGGACGCCGCCGTGCCCTCGTTGCCGTGGCCCAGGATCAGCCGCGTCGAGGCGAGGTTGAGCGCCAGCCGCATCATCGTGGTGATGAGCAGGATGGCGGGAAACGAGCTGAATTCGAGCGGTTTCCGGATGAACACCGCCGTCATCAGGATCAGGATCGAGAACGACAGCGAGAAGGCGAGGCAGATGTCGAGCAACCAGCGCGGCAACGGCAGGATCAGGACGATCAGGATCGCCATGATGCCGATCGCAAGCGCGAGATCGCTGCGCTTGAGATAGCCCGTCAGCGTGCCGAGGTTCAGCGAGAACCCGGCAGGAGCGGCGACGGTGTTGGAGATGTCAGCCATCTACTGACCTCCCCCTTGTGGGGAGGTCGAAGCGCGGAACGCGCTTCGGGTGGGGGGAAGGTGCTGAAATTGCACCACCGTCCCCCCACCCGAAACGCTTTCGCTGCGCTTCAGCGTTTCGACCTCCCCACAAGGGGGAGGTGAAGTGAAATCAAACCTCATCTTACCCCGCCATCCGCGCGTCGCCGTGTTGCGGGATCGCGAGACCGGACTGGCTGTATTCGCGCAGCTTGTTGCGCAACGTGCGGATCGAGATGCCCAGGATGTTCGCGGCGTGCGTGCGGTTGCCCAGGCAATGGCCGAGCGTGTCGAGGATCAAATCGCGCTCGACTTCGGCGACGGTGCGGCCGACGAGGCCACGCGTGACCGCGGCGGCGTTCTCGACGGCGGCCTTCACGGCGCCCGGCATGTCCGGGCGCGCATTGCCGACCTGCGTGCCGTCGGGCAGGCGGATCGCTTCGGGATTGAGCTCGGCGCCGCTGCCCAGCAGCACCGCGCGGTGCAGCGTGTTCTCCAGCTCGCGCACATTGCCGCGCCAGGCGTGGCCCAGAAGCAGGCGCTCGGTGACGCTCGCGATCGGACGGAACGGCACGCCGTTGGCTTCGGCATATTTGTGCGCGAAGTGCCGGGCGAGCGCGAGGATATCCTTCGGCCGCTCGCGCAGCGCGGGCAGGCGCAGGTTCACGACGTTGAGGCGATAGAGCAGGTCCTCGCGGAAGGTGCCGTGCTTGACGGCTTCGGCGAGGTCGCGATTGGAGGTCGCGACGATGCGGATGTCGACATGCACCGGCTTGGTGCCGCCGACGCGGTCGATCTCGCGCTCCTGGATCGCGCGCAACAGCTTGGCCTGCAGATGCGGCGCCATTTCGCTGATTTCGTCCAGCAGCAGCGTGCCGCCATTGGCTTCCTCGAACTTGCCGATGCGCCGGGCGATGGCGCCGGTGAAGGCGCCTTTCTCATGGCCGAACAATTCGCTTTCGAGCAGGTTTTCCGGGATTGCGGCGCAATTGACCGAAATGAACGGCTTGTCGGCGCGCGCCGATTTGCGGTGGACGTAGCGGGCGAGCACTTCCTTGCCGGTGCCGCTTTCGCCGGTGATCAGGATCGAGGCGTCGCTGCCCGAGACCTGGTCGGCCAGCGCGATCACCGCGCCCATGGATTCGTCTTCATAGATCAGCTGATGCGATTCGTCGGCGACCGCGGCGAGCACCGCGGCGATCAGTTCGGGATCGGGGGGCAGGGGCAGGTATTCCTTCGCGCCGGCGCGGATCGCGTCGACGGCGCGGCGCGCGTCGGTGCCGATGCCGCAGGCGACGACCGGCGTGCAGATGCGCTCGGCCGCGAGGCTGCGCACCAAGTGGCCGATGTCATGCGTCACGTCGCACAGCACCAGGTCGGCGCCGTGACCGGCGCGCAGGGAGGCGAGGCCCTGCTCGATGTCGGTGGCGTGCGTGACCTTGGCGCCGCGATCCATCACGATCTTGGTGGCCGCGCCGATCTGGCCTTGCAGCGAGCCGATGATGAGAAGACGCATGGTATTCGTTCCTTATCTTGGCCTTATCTTGGCCTTGTCCTGGCTTACGACTGGCCGGACTTGATGATTTCCGTCATGGTCACGCCGAGCCTGTCCTCGACGAGGACGACTTCGCCGCGCGCCACCAGACGGTCGTTGACATAGATGTCGATGGCCTCGCCGACCTTGCGGTCGAGCTCGACGATGGTCCCCTTGCCGAGCTTCAGAAGCTGGCTCACTTCCATGCCGGACTTGCCCAGCACCGCGGACACCGTCACCGGCACGTCGAACACCGCTTCCAGATCGGATGCGCTGCGCTTGGCGTCGTCGGGCGCGTCGTTTTCTTCCTGCAGCAGGGCCGGGCTCATGCCCGGGGCGGCCTCGCGCGCGAGATCCGGCAGTTCGACTTCGTCGTTGCCAGCCATTGTCATGCCTCCGTTGTCGGACGCTCGGCGTCCTGGAATCGTTTCGCGATCAGTGCGGATAGAGCGGCGTCGATCGCCGCTTCGCTGCGTTCGGCGCCGGCGCCGCGCCATTCGATGCGGCAATCGGCGCCCCGCATGGCGGGTTCGGACGCGATCTGCACGCGGCCGTCATAACCTTCATCATGGGTGATCTCGGCGATGCGCGCCTGCAATGTCTCGGCGATCTTGGGTGCGGCGCGCAACACGATGCGCGGCTCGCCGATCGCCTGATGCATGGCCTCGCGCAGCGCCGCTTCCACTTCGTCGGCGGCGAAAGACTGCAGCGCGGCGCGGGCGAGCTTGCGGGCGGCGCCGAGGGCGATTCCGGCGGCCTGCTCGCGCACGGTCTCGATGTCGGCTTTGACGCGGGCCAGCGCGGCATCGATCGTGCCGATCACGTCGTGCGTGGCGGCGGCGAGCGCTTCGTGGGCGCGCACGTCGCCGGCCGACTGGCCTTCATGGCGGGCGAGCGCCAGCATGTTGTCGAGTTCGCCTTGCGTCAGCGACAGGCGGCGGCGCGCGCGGGCGGCGTCGGAGACCACGTCGTCGCGGGCCTCGAATTGCGTGTCGAAAGTGAATTTTGTCGCGTTCATCTCAATAGACCAACTCGTCTTCGCCCTGCTTGTTGGCGATCATGATCTCGCCCTTGTTGGCGAGATCCTTGGCGACGCTGACCATGCGCATTTGGGATTCATCGACGTCTTTCAGCCGCACGGGACCCATTGCATCCATGTCCTCGCGCAGGATCTTGCCGGCGCGCTCGCTCATGTTGGAGAAGAAGACATCGCGCAGCGTGTCGGTCGCGCCCTTGAGCGCGAGGCCGAGCTTGTCTTTCTCGACGTGACGCAACAGCGTCTGGATCGAGCCGGGATCGAGCT
>DATNNS010000004.1:0-3276 GCA_035601715.1 Rhizomicrobium sp. | reverse complement strand
GCGCATCGAGGAGACCGCCGCCCGGTTCAACGAGGTGGAGAAGGCGATCCGCGCCACCATCCCGCCGGCGGAGATCGAGACGGTCGTGGACAACATCGGCACGTATCTGTCCTCGATCAACACCATCTACAACAACACCGGCACGATCGGGGAGTCGGACGGCGACATCCAGATCTCGCTCACCGAGGGGCACGCGCCGACCGCCGAGTATGTCGCGCGTCTGCGCGATGAGCTGCCGCGGCGCTTCCCGGGCCTGACCTTCTCCTTCCTGCCCGCCGACATCGTGAGCCAGATCCTCAATTTCGGGGCGCCTGCGCCGATCGATCTGCAGATCCGCGGCAACGATCTGAATGCGGACTTCGCCTACGCCAACAAGCTGCTGGGGCAGCTGCGCCAGGTCACCGGGTTGGCCGATGCGCGCATCCAGCAGTCCGCCGCGCTGCCGACGCTCGACGTCAACATCGACCGCACGCGCGCGCAGTACACGGGCGTGACCGCGGCCGATGTGACCAACAGCCTGGTCGTCAACCTCGCCAGCTCCCTCCAGGTGGCGCCCACCTACTGGCTGAACGAGAAGAACGGCGTCACTTATCCGATCGCGCTGCAGACCCCTCAATACCAGATCGATACGCTGCCCGCGCTGCAAAATCTGCCCATCAACGCGACCGGCGCACCGACCACGGTGCTCGGCGGCATCGCCGACATCCAGCGCGACCACGCCGATGCGGTGGTCTCGCAGTACGACATCTCCTCGATGGTGGAGATCTACGCAACGACCCAGGGGCGCGACCTCGGCTCGGTCTCCGGTGATATCCGCAAGATCATCGCCGAGAATGACAAGGACAAGCCGAAAGGCGCGATCGTCGCTCTGGTGGGCCAGACGGCGACCATGTACAGCGCCTACACCGGCCTGTTGTTCGGCCTGCTCGGCGCGATCGTGTTGGTGTATTTCGTGATCGTGATCAATTTCCAGTCCTGGAGCGACCCCTTCATCGTCATCACGGCGCTGCCGGCGGCGCTCGCCGGCATCGTGTGGATGCTGTTTGGCACCCATACCACGCTCTCGGTGCCGGCACTCACCGGCGCCATCATGTGCATGGGCGTCGCCACCGCCAACAGCGTGCTGGTGATCAGTTTCGCACGCGAGAAGCTCACCGAGTTCGGCGATGCGACGCAAGCCGCGCTCGAGGCCGGATTCGTGCGCCTGCGCCCGGTTATGATGACGGCGCTGGCGATGGTGATCGGCATGCTGCCGATGGCCTTGGGGTTAGGCGAAGGCGGCGAGCAGAACGCCCCGCTCGGGCGCGCCGTGATCGGCGGCCTGATCTTCGCCACCGTCTCGACGCTCTTTTTCGTCCCTGTGGTGTTCAGCATTCTGCACCGGCACCATGGCGTCAAGCCGATGCCGGAACCCGGTCTTGGAGAAACTCATGTCGCCTGATGTCAATCCCGCCCGCCCCGTTCCGCACCGCCTGCGCCTGGTCGGCGTTGCCGCCGTGGCCCTCGCCCTCGCCATCGTCGCCTACGGCCTGGTGTCGCGCGCCGCGCAAAATTCGCGGCTGCGCGATTTGACCGCCGCGCAGGCCATGCCCACGGTGGCCATCGTGACGCCGACCACGGTGGAGAATAAGGCGGGGCTCGAGCTGCCCGGCCGCCTGCAAGCCTTCATCAGCGCCCCGATCTATGCCCGCGTGCCGGGGTACCTGAAGACCTGGAAGCACGACATCGGCGCCAAGGTCAAAGCCGGCGAGCTGCTCGCCGAAATCGATACCCCCGATCTGGATCAGCAGCTCATGCAGGCGCGGGCGGACTTGAACGTCTCGGAGGCGAATTCGAAGCTCGCACAAATCACCGCGCAGCGCTGGCAATCGCTCTCCGGCACCGATGCGGTCGCCAAGCAAGACGTCGACCAGCGCAACTTCACCTGGAATGCCAATATCGCCCAGGTCAAAGCCGCGCAGGCCAACGTCGACCGCCTGGTCGCGATGGAAAGTTTCAAACGCCTGATCGCCCCTTTCGACGGCATCGTCACCGCGCGCGACACCGACATCGGCGCGCTGATCAACGTCGGGGCCGCCGGCGGCGCGCAGCTGTTCGTGGTCTCCGAAACGAGCAAGCTGCGCGTCTACGTCAGCGTGCCGCAGAACTACGTGCCGAGCGTGCCGCCGGGCACCGAGGCGACCCTCAGCGTTCCCGAACAGCCCGGCAAGACCTACCGCGGAACGGTCGAGGCGTCCGCCCAGGCCGTCAATCCGACCACCGGCACCACGCTCATGCAGATCATCGTGGACAACAGCGCCGGGGAGATGATGCCGGGCGACTACGCCAGCATCCGCCTGGCTGTCGCCTCGGTCGCCCACGTGCTCAGTGTGCCCTCGAGCGCCGTGATCTTCGATGCCAAGGGGCTCTCCATCGCCACGGTGGGCGCGGACAACCGCGTGCTCCTCAAGCCCGTGTCGATCGGACGGGACTTGGGGCCGCTCATCGAACTCGCTTCGGGCCTCCTGCCCGAGGACCGGGTGATCCAAAACCCGCCCGACGGCATCGCCAATGGCACCGAGGTGCGGCTCGTGGGGGCGCCCGCGGGCGGCGCGAAACCGCGCACCGCCAAGAATCTCAATGACAAGGGTTAAGCGCCTCGCGGTCAAGAGCTTGGGGGTCAAGAGCCTGCTCGCGGGCGGTGCGGCGCTGACGCTGTTGCTCGGCGCCTGCTCGCTCGCACCGCCGCTGAAGACCCCGGTCATTCCCCCCGGGGATGCCTACAAGGAGGGCGGAGACTGGACGCAGGCGCAACCGGCCGACCGCCTGCCGCGCGACCGTTGGTGGACGCTGTACGGGAATGCGGAACTGGACACGCTGCAGACTCAGCTGATCGCGGCCAATCCCACCCTCGCCGCCGCCTTCGCCAACTACGCCCAGGCCCGGGCGCTCGCCGATCAGGCCCGCGCGGGGCTGTTTCCCACGCTGAGCTTAAACGCCGGCGTGCAGCGGGCGCGCGAATCGGTCAATGCGCCGCTCATCACGAACGCCATTCCGCGCTACTTCGATACCAATACCTTAGGCGGCAGCGTCAGCTATCAGCTCGACCTCTGGGGGCAGATCCGCAACGAGGTCAAGGCCGGAGAGGCCAACGCCGCCGCGGCCGCCGCGGATCTGGAGAACGCCCGCCTGTCGCTGATCGCGCAGCTGGCCAACGATTACATTCAGCTCCGCAGCCTCGATCGCAGCAGCAAGATCCTGGACGATACGGTGGTGGCCTACTCGCGCGCGTTCGTC
>DATNNS010000003.1:0-13363 GCA_035601715.1 Rhizomicrobium sp. | reverse complement strand
CGTCGCCACCGTCAGAAGGGTGTCGGAAAGCGCCAGTCCGATGGTCTTCTCCCCCAGGTCGAGCCCGAGCAGGCGGGCGCGGGGGGCAAGCGATGCTTTCATTGCGCCGAGATCAACGATGCCCACGCCCAAACCCCTGTTGCCAGCTAGGTCGCCCGTTGCTAGCAAGGCCTTCGAACCCTTAGCACAGACAGAAGCCCCATGTCCGTCGACAAGGACACCGTCCGGCGTATTGCCAAGCTTGCCCGCCTCGCGCTCGCCGAGGATCGGGTCGAGCCGATGGTGGGCGAGCTGAACGGTATCCTACGCTGGGTCGAGCAGCTTAATGAGGTCGACGTCGCGGGCATCGCGCCGATGACCAGCGTAGTCGCCCAGAAGCTCAAGATGCGCGACGATTTGGTGAACGACGGCGGCGATGCCGGCGCGGTCACCGCCAATGCGCCGGCCAGCGAGGACCACTTCTTCCTCGTGCCCAAGGTGGTGGAGTAGGCCGTGCCCATCGCCATCGAAAGCCCGCTGACGGACGAGTTTCGCGCGTTGCTCGACGAGCTCAACGTCACGCTGCTCGCGCTTACCCCGCCGGAGCATTGCTATCACATGACCGCCGAGGAGATGGCGCGGCCGGATACGACTGTTTTCGTGGCGCGGGAGAATGGCGGAGCCATCGCTTGCGGCGCGCTCAAGCGGCATGCGGACAGCATCGGCGAAGTGAAGCGGATGTATACGCGCCCGGCTTATCAGGGCCGCGGGCTCGGTGGGGATATTCTTGGTGAGATCGAGCGGCTGGCGCGCTCGGAAGGCCTGGCGCGCCTGGTTCTCGAAACCGGCGACCGCCATCCCGCGGCCTGGCGCGTCTATGAGCGCGCAGGCTTCACGCGCTGCGGCGCGGTGCTCGACTATCCCGATACGAAATGGTCGGTGTTCTATGAGAAGCCGCTCGGCCGGCGCGAGGCGGCGGCATGAGCGCGATCACGGATTTCACCTTGGCCGAAGCGCGCGACGCCGTACGCGCCAAGAAAGTGTCTTCGACGGAATTGACCACAGCGTTCGTCAAGGCGATCGAAGGCGCGCGGATGCTCAATGCGTTCGTGACCGAGACGCCCGAACGCGCGCTCGCGATGGCGAAAGAGTCCGATGCGCGTATCGCCAAGGGCGAGACGCGATCGCTCGAAGGCCTGCCGCTCGCGATCAAGGACCTTTTCTGCACCAAGGGCGTGCGCACGACGGCGGGCAGCAATATCCTGGGCAATTTCATTCCACCTTATGAATCCACGGTCTCTCAGAATCTGTGGGATGCGGGTGCGGTGCTGCTCGGCAAGACCAATATGGACGAATTCGCGATGGGCTCGTCCAACGAGACGAGCTACTTCAAGCCGGTGATGAGCCCATGGCGCGCGAAGAATTCCAACCAGGCGTTGGTGCCGGGTGGATCGTCGGGCGGATCGGCGTCCGCGGTCGCGGCCAATCTGTGCCTGGGCGCGACAGGCACCGACACCGGCGGCTCGATCCGCCAGCCCGCCGCCGTGACCGGCACCGTCGGTCTCAAGCCGACCTATGGCCGCTGCTCGCGCTGGGGGATCGTCGCCTTCGCCTCGTCGCTTGACCAGGCCGGGCCGATGGCGCGCAGCGTGCGCGACTGCGCCATCATGCTCAGGCATATGGCGAGCGTCGATCCGAAGGATTCCACCAGCGTCGATGTGCCGGTGCCGGATTATGAGGCGACGCTGGAAAAGGGCGTGAAGGGCCTGCGTGTCGGCATCCCGAAAGAATACCGCATCGACGGCGCGCCGCCGGAGATCGACGCGCTGTGGGCCAAGGGCGCGGAATGGCTGAAGGCGCAAGGCGCCGAGATTGTCGACGTCTCTCTGCCGCACACCAAATACGCGCTGCCGGCCTATTACATTGTCGCACCGGCCGAGGCGTCGTCCAATCTCGCGCGCTATGACGGCGTGCGTTTCGGCCATCGCGCCAACGACGTGCGCGACATCACGGAACTGTACGAGAAGAGCAGAGCGGAAGGTTTCGGCGCCGAAGTGCGGCGACGAATCCTGATCGGCACCTATGTGCTCTCGGCCGGCTACTACGACGCCTATTACACCCGCGCCCAGAAAATCCGGGCGCTGATCCTGCGCGACTTCGAGCGGGCGTTCGAGAAATGCGACGTGCTGCTGACGCCGGCGACGCCCGGCCCCGCCTTCGCGCTGGGCGCCAAATCGGCAGATCCGGTCGCGATGTATCTCAACGACGTGTTCACGGTGACGGTGAACCTGGCCGGCCTGCCGGGGCTCGCGGTGCCGGCGGGCCTCACCGGCGACGGCTTGCCGCTGGGGCTACAGATCATCGGCAAGGCGTTCGACGAAGCGACCGTGCTGCGGACCGGGCGCGCCGTCGAGCAGGCCGCCAATTTCACGGCCAAGCCGCAGCCCTGGTGGAGGGCGGCATGAGCAAACTGCTCAAGGGCGAGGCGGGGGAGTGGGAGATCGTCATCGGCATGGAGGTCCATGCCCAGATTCTCTCCAAATCCAAGCTGTTTTCCGGCGCCTCGACCGAATTCGGCGCCGAGCCCAACAGCCAGGTCAGCTTCGTCGATGCGGGCATGCCGGGCATGCTGCCCGTCATCAACCGCTATTGTGTGGAGCAGGCGGTGCGCACGGGGCTCGGTCTCAAGGCGCAGATCAACCTGTCCAGCGTGTTCGACCGCAAGAACTATTTCTATCCCGATCTGCCGCAGGGCTATCAGATCTCGCAATACAAGAATCCCATCGTCGGCGAGGGCGAGGTGTTCATCGACCTGCCGGGCGAGACCGTGCGCGTCGGTATCGAGCGGTTGCACATGGAGCAGGACGCCGGCAAGAGCCTGCACGACCAGCATGCCGACTATTCCTATGTCGATCTCAACCGCTCCGGCATCGCCCTGATGGAGATCGTGACCAAGCCGCATATGCGCTCCAGCGAGGAGGCGGCCGCCTTCCTGCGCAAGCTGCGCGCCATCGTGCGTTATCTGGGCACCTGCGACGGCAACATGGACGAAGGCTCGATGCGGGCCGACGTGAACGTGTCGGTGTGCCGGGCGGGCGGCTATGAACGCTTCCGTGAGACGGATGACTTCAAGCATCTGGGGACGCGCTGCGAGATCAAGAACGTGAATTCGATGCGCTATGTCGCCCAGGCCGTGGAATATGAAGCGCGCCGGCAGGTGGAGATCATCGAAGGCGGCGGCTCGATCAGGCAGGAAACCCGCCTGTTTGACTCCAAGCTCAATGAAACCCGGTCCATGCGCTCGAAGGAAGAAGCGCATGATTATCGCTATTTCCCGGACCCCGATCTGCTGCCGCTGGTGTTGGATCAGGCCTGGGTCGACGCCATCAAGGCTTCGCTGCCCGAGCTGCCGGATGAAAAGAAGGCCCGTTTCGAAAAGGATTACGGCGTGTCGGCCTATGACGCCGGCGTTCTCGTCGCGGAGCGCGAGCTGGCGGATTATTTCGAGGATCTCGCGCACGGCGCCGATGCGAAGATTGCGGCCAACTGGCTCAACAATGAAATCCTTGGCCGCCTCAACCGTGACGGCAAGACCATCGCCGACAGTCCGGTGAGTGCATCTGCGAACAATGCGATCATCCGCATGATCGGCGACGGCACGATCTCGGGAAAGATCGCCAAGGACGTCCTCGACATTGCCTGGAGCGAAGGCGGCGAGCCCGCGGAGATCGTCGAGACGCGCGGATTGCGCCAGGTGACCGACACCAGCGCGATCGAAGCGGCCGTCGACGCGGTGATCGCGGCGAATCCCGCCAAGGTCGAAGAGGTGAAGGCCAAGCCGAGACTCGCCGCCTGGTTCGTCGGTCAGGTGATGAAGCAGACGGGTGGAAAAGCGAATCCGCAGGCGGTGAACGCCGTCCTCAAAGCGCGACTCAATCTCCCCGACGAGGGGTGATTCGCACAATATGTCACATTGGATGCATGTGCCGGGTACTGCTGGCGAATATTCATCCGTATAAAGACGAACAAATATAAGTCAATATTTTAGCGGGTTTCGCGAATTTCGCTTGACATCGGATTTCGTCGCTGTGGGGCCGCTATTGCTTCGTTACGACAACTTACTCATATTTCTCAACGTTTTGGGGGGTGCGAGTCGCACAGCCTCGGAAACCGCAGAGGAGTCGTTTACATGCCAATGTCTGGAAAGAGAAAGAAGAAGCGGACCACGAAGAAGGCCGCTAAGGGCGCCGCGAAGAAGACGAAGAAGCGCCGCAAGAAGAAGAAATAGTCGCTCGCGCTAACGCGCAAAGCGAACCATGACCTTCCATTTCGCTCCGGCGATCTTGGAGACGTCCATGGTGAAGGCAAAGGCCGCGGTTTCCAGGACACGCTAGCGCGTCGTTCTGGGCACCGCGGCCAAGCCGTTTTGGGAAGGTGGGGACGATGAAAGCCAGGAAGAAGTCCGCGAAGAAAAAGGCCACCACGGTGGCGAAGAAGAGCCGCGCGCCGCGACCGATCGAGCTGCACTACTGGCCGACGCCGAACGGCTGGAAAGTCTCGATCATGCTGGAGGAATGCCGGCTGCCCTACACGCTGGTGCCGGTGAATATCGGCAAGGGCGAGCAGTTCACGCCGGGCTTCCTGAAGATCTCGCCCAACAACCGCATGCCGGCGATCGTCGATCCGGACGGGCCAGGCGGCAGGCCGATCTCGGTCTTCGAATCCGGCGCTATCCTGCAATATCTGGGGCGCAAGACCGGCAAGTTCTATCCGGCGGACGAGCGCAAGCGCGTGGAGGTCGATGAGTGGCTGTTCTGGCAGATGGCGGGGCTCGGCCCGATGATGGGGCAGGCCGGCCATTTCCGAAACTACGCCAAGGACAACGCCTACGGCATCAAGCGCTACACCGACGAGTCCCATCGGCTGCTCGGCGTGATGAACAAGCGGCTCGCCGCGCGCAAATTCCTCGCGGGCGCCTATTCCATCGCCGACATGGCGTGCTGGGGCTGGGTGATCGCGGCCAGTCGCATGGACGATATCCTGGACGATTTCCCCAACGTGAAAGCATGGCGCGATCGCGTTGGGTCGCGTGCCGCAGTGAAAAAGGGTTTTGCGCTGGGGCGCGAATTGCGCGAGCCGCAGGCCAACGACTCCAAAGCGCAGGAAGAGGCGCGCAAGATCCTGTTCGGTCAGCGCGCCCGCAGCTGACGTCGCGGGTGTTAACGGCCCTTAACGATTGATGAAAATCAATCTTAAGGGCGTTAACCGCGCTTTAGCTTCTCCGGCAGCAGCATCGCCGTCGCGGGACATATCCCGTGCGGAATGCCGTATCCAAAGGGGAATGCGATGGCGTGCATCGACATAGATTCGCTGGCTCAGTTCGAGAACGACGCCAAGCAGGGGCGCGCCGATGCGCTCTACAATCTGGGCTTGGCCTATTCGACCGGGCAGGGCGTGAGCGTGGATTACGTCGCGGCCCACAAATGGTTCAACCTCGCGGCCATGAAGGGCAGCGACATCGCCAAGAACTGGCGGGCGCAGATTTCGGCCGAGATGAATGCCGGCCAGATCGCGGAAGCCCAGCGCATGGCAAGAGAATGGCTGTCGATTTTCCGCTGAGCTGAACGGCCGGTTCCTGCGTTACTGCGACGCCGCCGGATGCGGCGTATATTGCAACACCTTCACATTCGGGCTTTGCGGCCGGTAGAGATCGGCCATCACGCGCAACGGCTCGTCGCGTCCGCTGAGGCGGCTGCGATAGATTTCCGTGTTCTCGATCACGCGCTGGACATAGTTGCGCGTCTCCTCGAACGGAATATGCTCGATCCAGTCGATCGGATCGGTGGTCGAGCGCGGATCGCCGAACGCATCGATCCATTTGCGCGCATTGTTCGGGCCGGCATCGTAAGCCGCGGCCGCGATGATCAAAGATCCGTTCCAGTCCGAAATATCGCCGGCCAGTTCGGTCATTCCGAGCTGCATGTTGTAGGTCGTGTCGGACGTCAGCGCGGCGCCGTTATAAGCCATGCCGTTCTGGCTCGCCGCCTTGCGCGCCGATTCCGGCATCATCTGCATGATGCCGCGCGCGCCCGGCCCGCTCACCGCGTCGGGATCGAATTCGGTTTCCTGCCGGATAAGGCCGAGCACATAGGCCGGATCGGGCGCCGTGTTGGGCCCGACATAGGCGGGCACGGCAATCGTGGGATAGGAATAGGCGACGAGGAGCGGGCCGTTATAGCTGAGCGTCTTGGCCGCGCGCACGGCAATCTCGCGGAAGCCCATGCGGGTGAGGTCCTCGCACAGCACCTTCACGTGCCGCGGCTCGGGATAGATGGTGACGTCCTGCACCGAGAAGCTGCGCAGCAGGCTCTCCATGCCGAGGTCGGCGAGAACGCGGATGGCGTGGGTGAGATCTTCCTTTTCATAGGCGGCGCGCAGTTCCGGGCCCGGCTCGATCGCCGCATCGGGCAGGTGCAGGTGCGGCGTGGCGTCGATCTTGGCGAGCGCGATCTGGCCGTAGAAGGTTTCCGGCGAGAGGGACGCCAGATGATAGGCTTTCCAGGCAGCGGCATCGTCGCCCATCGCTTCATAGGCGCGGCCTTCCCAGTAATGCGCGCGCGCCCTGCTGATCGGCCGCGTCACCGCCGCGCCCAGATTCTCGAAATGCGGCAGCGCGGCCTTGGCGTCGCGCAAGTAACGCAACGCGATCCAGCCGGCGAGGAACTGGGAGTCGGCATATTCCTGACCGACCGCCGGCAGGCCGTTGTTGGCCGTCAGCCAATAGGCGGCGCCGTAATTGCCATCGGCCAGCGCCTGGCGGGCGTCGAGATTCATCTCGGCCCACCAGCGTGTCGGACTGACTGCCGCGATCGTGTGCACCGGCGCGCCCGCCAGCAGATCGGGGATGTCCTCCACCCTGCCGTGCTGGCGCAGCGCACGGGTACGGTCGAACAATAGGCCGGGATCGTTCTGCAAAGAGGCGGGCAGATTGGCGACCAGGTGTTGTCCGGCTTCCGGATTGGAGCGCAGCGCGAGCCGCGCTTCGCCGACGCGCTGGTCATCGGCGCCGACGCGCGAAATCTCGCGCCGCGCACTCGCGGAATCGTTGGCCCAGAGCAGGCGGTTCAGTCGTTGCGCATCGACATCGGGCGTCAGATAGCTGCCGTCCTTCTGGATGATCTGCAGCTCCTGCGTCGGATCGAAGCTGCCTTCGATCCAGCCCTGGCGGACATAGTCCTTGCCGCGCGTCACGGAATTGGTCGCGATCAGCGCCTCGCCGAGCCGGATTCTGCCCATCGACGACGCCGGGGCGCGGTCGCCGAACCAGGCGATCACGGCAGACGCGTCCATCATGGGGTCCATGGCGGCTTCGGCGCGGGCAAACAGCGTGTCGCGATCCGGCCAGTCGGGGTTGTCCTTCAGGAAAGCAGTTATCTCGCCGAAGGAGGCGCCGCTGTTCCTGTCCAGCAGATAGCGGAACTGGATCAGGCGCTGGGCTGTCGGATCGTGACCCTGTGCGGCCAAGCCTCTCGCCGCGGTCCAGTCGCCTCTGTCGGTGGCATCGAATGCGCGCTCATAGATGTCGTGGTCGGCGGCGCTGAGGACATGGACGAGGCCAATCCGCCGTTCCGAACTGAACGTGGGTCCGGCGGTGTCGGAATCCGAGATCGGCCGCATCATGATGACGCCACCCTGCTGGGTCAGGCCTGCCGGCAAGGGCTCTGCGGGCTGCGCCAGTGCGGCGCCAACGCCAAGCGCGGCCGCAGCGAGGAAGGCGGCGCGAAACTTCGTCATGGAAAGCGGTCCTTTAATCGGGCAAACCATACCGAGCGCGATTAGCCATGACCAGCGTTCGCCTTGCCGCGCCGCGCCCGCGGGCGTTATTTTGCCATTGTGTGACCTTAGGGTTTGTCCATGCGCGACGCGCGCGACCGCATCAGGGGATCGATACCCGCTCTCATCACGCCGTTCCGCAATGGAGCGGTGGACGAGGCTGCGTTCTGCAAGCTGGTCTCCTGGCAGATCGCCGAAGGAAGCCTGGGCCTGGTACCCTGCGGCACTACCGGCGAGTCCCCGACGTTGAGCCATGACGAGCACAAGCGCGTGGTGCGGCTCTGCGTCGAGGAAGCGGCCGGACGGGTTCCGGTGATCGCCGGCGCCGGTTCCAACTCCACCGCGGAAGCGCTGGAACTGACGCGTTACGCCAAGGAGGTCGGCGCCGACGCCGTGCTGTCCGTCACCGGCTATTACAACAAGCCATCGCAGGAGGGCCTCTATCGTCACTACGCGACCGTTGCCGAGGCCGTCGACATCCCGATCCTGCTCTACAACATTCCCGGCCGCGCGATCGTCGAGATCTCGGTGGAAACGATGGCGCGGTTGTCGAAGATCGCCAACATCATCGGCGTGAAGGACGCGACCGCCAATCTGGCGCGTCCGTCGCGCGAGCGCGCGGCCTGCGGCAAGGATTGGAAGCTGCTTTCGGGCGAAGACGGCACCGCGCTCGGCTATATGGCGCATGGCGGGCATGGCTGCATCTCGGTGACGGCCAATGTCGCGCCGAAACTCTGCGCCCAGTTCCAGGATGCCTGTATGCAGGGCGCGTTCGAGACGGCGCTCAAGCTTCAGGACCAGCTGATGCCGCTGCACGACGCGTTGTTCTGCGAGCCGAGTCCGGGACCGGTGAAATATGCGGCCTCGTTGCTGGGTCTATCGACCGACGAAGTGCGCCTGCCGATGATGGCCGCAACCGAAGCCGGCCGCGCGCGCGTGCGCGAGGCGATGGCTGCGGCAGGCGTCACGCACTGATGGCCAAGAAAAGAGACGACGGCAACAAGGTCGTCGCGGACAATCGCAAGGCGCGCTTTTCCTACGCCATCGAATCCACGCTGGAGGCGGGGCTCATGCTGCTGGGCTCGGAGGTCAAGGCGTTGCGCGCGGGAAAGGCGACGATCGCGGAGTCCTATGCGCATGCGAAGGACGGCGAGATATTCCTGATCAATTCCTACATTCCCGAATACAAAATGGCCAACCGATTCAATCACGAGCCGCGCCGGCCGCGGAAGGTGTTGGTGCACAAGGCCGAGGCGAGCAAGCTCGCCGCTGCGGTTCAGCGCGAGGGCATGACGCTCATTCCGTTGCGCGTCTATTTCAATCCCAAGGGTATCGCCAAGATCGAGCTCGGCATCGCCAAGGGCAAGAAGGTCCACGACAAGCGCGAAACCGAAAAGAAACGCGACTGGCAGCGCGACAAGGCAAGGCTGATGCGGGCGAAGGGGTGATGAGCGACGACGAGCCGGGAAGGATCGGTCCGGTCAAGGACAAGCTGATCCGCTCAAAGCAGAAATGGGCGCAGGAAGGCAGGCTGCTCACCGGGCGGCCCGATCTGGGGCATGTCAATCGCTTGCCGCCGGGACAGAAGCCGGTGACGAACTGGCCGGTGCTCGATCTGGGCGCGCAGCCCGACGTGAAGCCCGAGAATTGGCGGTTGCAGATCGGCGGTGCGGTGGAAAGTCCGCTGGCGCTGACCCTGCCGCAATTCCTCGCGCTGGCGCAGGAGGATGTCACCAGCGACATCCATTGCGTCACCGCCTGGAGCCGCTTCGACAATCATTGGCAAGGCGTTTCCAGCCACACGCTTCTCGATCTGGTCAAGCCAAAGCCGGAAGCGCGGCATCTCACATTCCATTCCTATGACGGCTACACGACCAATGTGAAACTGCCGGTGTTCGCGGAAGCCAACGTACTGCTCGCGCATTCCTGGGAAGGCAAGCCGCTGACGCGCGAGCATGGCGGTCCGGTGCGAGTGGTGATCCCGGACTGGTATTTCTGGAAAAGCGCCAAATGGGTGACGCGGATCATGTTCTCGGCCGAGGACCGCCCGGGCTTCTGGGAAACCCGCGGCTATCACAACGAAGGCGACCCGTGGAAAGAAGAGCGGTATAGTTGACTTGGCGGCTCAGGCCGGCTGTGGATGGACACTATGACGAAGCGGTCGGTTCGAACCGACATTGCGGCAGCATTGATTTCGGTTTGCGGCCCCAGCTTTGGCACGTATCTGTGGCTCTTCTACGCGTATTTTTCCTCGCATCCATCGCGGCCGGATGGTGGTCGCGGCTTCGTGCATCCCTTGGACAATCACGGCGCGTACGTCTTTATTTCTGATGCAGAGGCAACCGGTCTTTCCTTGCTTATGGTGCTGTTCGTCGTTGGCTTTATCGGAGCGCTTCTGGTCGTGCCGAAGGAGCCCGTCATTCCGCCACCATCCACGCCGCGCTGGATCACCTATGTCGGTGGTCGCTACAAGACAGGCTTGGACGAGGCGACTCCGAGGTTGACTGCTATCTTCTGGATTTCGGCTGGAATTTATCTTTCCTTGATCCGTTTCCTGGGGCCAGCAGTCGTCGGGTTCCTCGTGCACAGGGGAATCGTTTTGACGCAATTCTCTTAAGGCGGCGTTCTACAACGCCGGCATGGCGGCGATCTTGGCCTGCTTCACCACCTCGTCGAACATTTTTCCAGTCAGCACGCCGGTGTTGGTGTTGTAGCGCGAGCAGTGGTAGCTCGCGAGCAGCGTGAGCTTTCCCGCGCGATGCTGCGCGCCGTGGCCGAAGGGGTAGGCGCTCTTCTTCACGCCGAGCGCGGCGCAGATGCTGTTGTGCGCGATCTGTCCGAGCGTCAGGATCGCATGCAGGTGCGGCATCGCGCCAATCTGCGCGGCGAGGAATTGCCGGCAGGTGTTGATCTCCGCCGGCAGCGGCTTGTTCTGCGGCGGGACGCAACGCACGGCGTTTGTGATGGCGCAGTCGACGAGCGTGAGGCCGTCGTCGGCGCGCTGCCGATAGGTGCCGCGCGCCAGACCGTGTTTCAACAGAGTCGCGTAGAGCAGGTCGCCGGCATAATCGCCGGTGAATGGGCGGCCGGTGCGGTTGGCGCCATGCAGGCCGGGCGCCAGGCCAACAATCAGAAGACGCGCCGTGTTGGCGCCGAATGTCGGCACGGGATCGTTGAGATATTCCGGATATGCTTCCCGGTTCTCCGCGCGGAATTGTGCAAGCCGCGGACAGAGCGGGCAGTCATGCGGAGGCTCGGCATCGGTGCGTGGCATGGCGATCGCCCCAGCCGCAGCGCGAACCACGCTGCGGCCTCCCCAAAGGAGACGTCAATTAAGCCGTCTGCGCAACCTGGTGCTGCTGGGCCTGCATCGAGCGTGGACCGCCTTCGCGCATGATCATCGGCTTGAGTTCCTCGAGCTCGATGAAATTGTCACATTGGCGGCGCAATTCGTCGGCCACCATCGGCGGCTGGGTGCGGATGGTGGAGACGATGCTGACGCGGCGGCCCTTGCGTTGCGCGGCCTCGACCAGCCGGCGGAAATCGCCGTCGCCGGAGAAGATCACGATGTGGTCGACCTGCTCGGCCATCTCCATAACGTCGATCGCGAGCTCGATGTCCATGTTGCCCTTGACGCGGCGGCGCCCCTGGCTGTCGATGAATTCCTTGGCGGGCTTGGTGACGACCTGGAAGCCGTTGTAGTCCAGCCAATCGACCAGCGGACGAAGCGGCGAGAACTCCTCGTTCTCGATGATCGCCGTGTAATAAAACGCGCGCACCAGCGTTCCCTTGCGGGCGAACAGCTCCAGCAGACGCTTGTAGTCGATGTCGAATTGGAGGCCTTTGGCCGCGCCGTAGAGGTTTGCGCCGTCAATAAACAAGGCAAGCTTTTCGTTTGGGTAGAACAGCATTCAATCCTCCAAATGCGACGACAAAATCCACACGGGCTCTGCGGCAAATCAAATCCGCCCGCCCGAGGCCGTTCTATGATATCTGGGCGCAATTGCAATTGTTCTGAAGCGACATGTCATGATTTTGATTGCGCTTGGCGCGAACTTGCCTTCGCGCGCTGGCTCACCGGCTGATACGATACACGCATCGCGTGTAGAACTCGCGAATGCAGGCATACGTGTGCATGCGTTGTCGCCGCTTTATGAAACACAGGCGTGGCCCGATCCCGCCGATCCTTCTTTTGTTAATGCCGTCGCGCGGGTGGAAACCAAACTCGCACCAGCGGCATTGCTGGAGGCTCTGCAAAACGTCGAGACCTTGTTCGGACGCACACGCGGCGTGCGCAACGCGCCGCGCAGTCTGGATCTCGATATCATCGATCTTGATGGGCGCGTCGAAAGCGGTCCGCCGCAATTGCCGCATCCCAGACTCGCATCGCGCGGCTTCGTGCTCATTCCCTTGCGCGACGTCGCGCCGCACTGGCGACACCCCGTTTCGGGACTCACCATCGACGCGCTGATCGCTGCGTTGCCTGACGAGGCGCGGGCGGTGACGCCGATTGCATGATAAGCGCGAACGGGCGCGATCCGGGCAAGAGCCTTGATCAGGACGTCGTGGCCAGGGTTAACAAAAGCAGGCGTTGACGCATGGACCTGCGTTGAAGTCCGTGGGCAGAATGGTGCCGCACCGGGAGTTCGCAAGCCATGGACTGGCAGCATATCGATTGGCAGCGCCTGACGCCTTACATCGTGACGGCTCTGGTCGTGGCGCTGCTGGCGCGGCGGCTGATCCGCAATCCGCCGCGCAAGGTCAAGGTCAACCGCATGTTTGTGATGCCGGTGATCGCGGCCCTTGCCACGATCTCAACCCTGGCCGTCACGAAAGCACCGCCGCTGTTCTGGATCGCGGGATATCTGGTTGCGGTCGCTCTTGGCGCAGGCGTGGGCTTCCTGACCGCGCACCATCAGGAATTCTCGCTCGACACAGAGACCGGTGAGATCACCAGCAAGGCGACGCCCATTGGCACCATCCTGATCGCGGCGCTGTTCGCGCTGCGCTTCGGATTGAAACTATTGTTCCCGCAAATGGGCGGTGCAGGTTATGGCGCGCCCCAGGCGCATCCCAGCGCCGACGTGCTCGCTTGGACGAATGCCGGGCTGATCTTCTCCACCGCGATGCTGACGGCGCGCGTGGCGACGACCTGGTTGCGCACGCGTCCGCTCATCCTGGCGCACCGCGCGGCTAAACCGCCGGCGGTGTGAGCCGCATCCAGGACGCACACAGCGTCCAGATGCCCAGGACGATGCAGGTGACGTTGATGAAAATCTCGAACTTCATCGCGTCGTTGGCCGCCAGCGCATACATTCCGTTCTCGACGTCGAAGGTGATGTCCATCGCGGCGAGATAGAGGATAGCAGCGCCGGCCATCAATCCGAAGCGCGGCCCAAATGGGCGGCCGAGCAACAGACCGACGCCGGCCAGCGCGGCGCACAGCGCCATCCATCCATCGGCGACCGGGAAACTCGATTCGAAAGCGGTGTACCAGCGCGCATCGACCACGCGCACATCGCCGCCGGTGAAATAACTCCACCAGTAGAAC
>DATNNS010000002.1:0-2711 GCA_035601715.1 Rhizomicrobium sp. | reverse complement strand
CGCGCGAGCGCACCACGACGCCGAACACCTGGCCCAGCGTTTGCTTCGTGCGATAGCCCGCGACTTTTTCCGTGGTGGCGACCAGCATGGCTTGTCCTTTCGCGACTCGCGCGGGATTATGCCCCGGTTGAAGGGCGGCGCGAATGGGGCTGGCAAGCGATACGGCGATACGGGAGGAGGGCGGCAGGCTGTCCGCCACGCTGTCACGCAACTGGGAAATCTGGGGCCCGAACGGCGGTTATATCGCTTCGATAGCCTTGCGCGCCGCGGGCCACGCCGCGCCGCCCGATCACCGGCCCGCGACGTTCTCCTGCCAGTATCTGTCCGCCGGTCAATTCGCCGATGTCGACATCACGGCCGAGCCGGTGCGCAAGGGGCGCAATGCCTGGTGCATCAATGTCGCGCTGACGCAAGGCGATAAGCGCATCCTGCAGGCGCAGGTCTGGACCACCAACAAATCCGCCGGCCCGGAGAAGATCGACCGCAAGATGCCCGCCGTGCCGCATCACCGCGATCTCAAGAGCTGGCGCGAGATTCATCCCGACGCGCCGGCGAGCTACAAGTTCTGGGAGAATATCGACGGCAAGCCCGTCCGGTTCGTCCCCTACGGCACGCCGGATCCGCGCGGTTCGGTGGAGCAGGAGTGGTACCGCTATATCGACTTCGCGCCGACCACGGATCAATTCCTCGATTTCGCCCGCGCGCTCGTCTTCATCGACACGCTGCAATGGCCGGCCTTCACGCGCGCCTTCGCGGAGCAGCCCAACTACATCGCGCCCAGTCTCGACGTGACCGCCTGGTTCCATTCCGCGCCGGGCGCTTCGGAGTGGCTTCTGGTCGACTCCCATGCCGACACGGCAACCGGCGGCTTGATCCATGGCGGCGTCCATGTCTGGAGCGAAGACGGCCGCCCCATCGCCAGCGGCGGCAGCAACCTGCTGCATGTGGCGCGGTAGACAGGCTTAGCCGCGGGCTTGGCCGCCCGCGCTTGTCGTTGACACCGCGCGGCCCCCTCCATAAACATCCGCGCCACTGGCCCAGATGGCGGAATTGGTAGACGCACTAGTTTCAGGTACTAGCGCTGCAAGGCGTGGAGGTTCGAGTCCTCTTCTGGGCACCAGGCTTCGCTGCGCAGCGGCGAAGCCTGCCACGGCGAAGCGCCTTAGCGCGAAGCCGGGCTGGTGAATGGGATCGCGCAGCTACGCCCTGGCAAGCCAGCCTTCGCTCGCGATAGCGAGGGAAGGCTGCCACGCCGAAGTCCGCAGGGCGAAGGCGGGCGGGCTGCCGCGAGCAACGCCTGGGCAAGCCAGGCTCCTTTCCTGAAGCCTGATACAGACACCACGCATCGGCTATATAATCGCGCCTGCGCGTTATGACACCGGCCGGCCCCGATCGCCGCCGCATTCAAAAGGGAAAATCTGACAATGGAAAAAATCGCGGAAGGGTTCGACGTGTTCATTCACGACGGCGACAAGGCGGTCGCGGCGGTGCGGCAGGTGAGGGCGGGCGAGATCGTGATCTATGTGGAGAACGCCGGCGATTTCACCGTGCCGCGCAGCGCCATCAAGGACGTCCACGACGACAAGGTCGTGCTCGACGGCGGCAAGCTCGACGCGGCGCTGAGGAGCGCCATCGGCCATGCCCATTTCCGCGAGGATCCGAGCGTCTGACCTTGGCGGACGCTCCGGTTCGGGGGCTGTTCTCGGCGGCCCGGATCGGTCTATAGCTTGGGCGCAGCACAACGGCACCGCCATGAAAATCAAGCTTCACAAGAACGATCTTCCCGACGGCCTCGATCTCGGCGCCATTGTCGCCATCGACACCGAGACGCTCGGGCTCAACCCGTTTCGCGACCGGCTGTGCCTGGCGCAGCTGTCGTCGGGCGACGGCACCTGTCATGCGGTGCAATTCGAGGCCGGCCAATATGCGGCGCCCAATCTCAAGAAGCTGCTGACCGACCGCAACGTCGTCAAGCTGTTCCATTACGCGCGCTTCGACGTGGCGATGTTCCGCCGCTATCTCGGCGTGATGACGGCGCCGGTCTACTGCACCAAGATCGCCTCCAAGCTGGTGCGCACCTATACCGACAAGCACGGGCTCAAGGATCTGGTGCGCGAACTGCTCGGCACCGATCTGTCGAAAGAGCAGCAGAGTTCCGATTGGGGCGCGCCGGAGTTGTCCGAAAAGCAGCTCGCCTATGCCGCCAACGACGTCGCCTATCTGCACCGGCTGAAGGACGCGCTCGACGCGATGCTCGCGCGCGAAGGCCGCACCGAGCTCGCGCGCGCCTGTTTCCAGTTCCTGCCCGCCCGCGCCCAGCTCGATCTCGCCGGCTGGCCCGACGTCGATATCTTCGCGCACTAACGCACCTCCCCACAACGGGGAGGTAAATTCCCATTAAGCCTTTGATCCGGCTCGGCTTGCGGGCGCTGGCGCGACCGGCCATATTTGGCATGATTTTCGCGTCCCCGCCGGGCTAGACTTGCGCGGGGACGGGCGTTGGCTTCGGGGGCGAGGCCGATCACGACAGGTGTCTTCGCATGCGTTCCGCCGATCCCGCCGCGCGCCTGTCTCCCGAAGTCTCGGGCGATCTCGCCGCGGCGCGTCGCGTGCTCAGCTACGCCGGCGACGCCATCCGGGCGCTGGCCGCGACGTTGAACGGCGATTTCAGCCGCGCCGTCGACACGATCATGGCTGTGAGGGGCCGCGTC
>DATNNS010000001.1:0-6857 GCA_035601715.1 Rhizomicrobium sp. | reverse complement strand
GCCGATTTCGAGGCGGCTTATGACCGGCTCTACGGCGACGGCAAATCCGAAATCCACCAGATCTCCGAAGAGACGCGCGCCCGCGCCGGCGACAGCGCCGAGGACGACGTCGACCGCATCAAGGACAGCGCCAGCGAAGCGCCTGTCATCCGGCTGGTGAACCTGCTCATCACCCGCGCGGTGGAAGCGCGCGCCTCCGACATCCATATCGAGCCGATGGATGGCGAGCTCGCGGTGCGCTACCGCATCGACGGCGTGCTGCACGAAGTGGAGTCGCCGCCGTCGCGGCTTTCCAACGCGATCGTCAGCCGCGTCAAGATCATGGCCAAGCTCAATATCGCCGAGCGCCGCGTGGCGCAGGACGGGCGCATTCGCCTCGCCGTGCGCGGCAAGGACATCGATTTCCGCGTTTCGATGATGCCGACGATCCATGGCGAGAGCGTGGTGCTGCGCATCCTGGATCGCGGCAGCCTCAAGCTCGACTATGCCGCGCTCGGTTTCGACGACGACATCGCCGGCGCGATCCGCGGGCTGCTCGACCGGCCGCACGGCATCATGCTCGTCACCGGCCCGACCGGCAGCGGCAAGACGACGACGCTCTATACGGGTCTTTCGGAGCTCAACACCCGCGAGAAGAAGATCCTCACCATCGAGGATCCGGTCGAATATCAGTTGAAGGGTGTCAACCAGGTGCAGGTCAAGCCGCAGATCGGGCTGACCTTTGCCACCGCCCTGCGCTCGTTCCTGCGCCAGGACCCCGACATCATGATGGTCGGCGAAATCCGCGATCTCGAAACCGCCCAGGTCGCGGTGCAGGCGGCGCTCACCGGTCATCTGATCCTGTCGACGCTGCACACCAACGATGCCGCCAGCGCGATCACCCGCCTGCTCGACATGGGGATCGAGGACTTCCTGCTGACCTCCACGATCAGCGGCCTGGTCGGCCAGCGCCTGGTGCGCGCGCTCTGCCCGCATTGCCGCGAACCTTACGAAGCGCTCGCCGGCTTCGCGCAAAAGATGCAGATACCGCCGCAGAACGGCCCCATCGTGCTGCACCGCGCCGTCGGCTGCCCGCAATGCAACAACACCGGCTATTACGGCCGCAGCTCCATCGTCGAAGTGCTGGTGATGTCCGACGCCATCCGCGAACTCGTGCTCGCCCATGCCGAAGCGGGCGTGATCCGCAGGAAGGCGATCGAGGAAGGCATGCAGACCATGCACATGCATGGCATGAAGAAGGTGCTCGCGGGCCAGACCAGCGTCGAGGAAGTCCTGCGCGTGACGCGGCTGGTCTGACGATGGCGAATTTTCGCTACAAGGCGATGACGGCGTCGGGCGGGGTCACGGGCGGCGTGCTGGAAGCGGCCTCGGAAGCCGACGCCATCGCGCAGATCCGGGGTCTCGGCCACTTCCCGATCTCCGCGCGCGACGCGGGGGAATCCGACTGGCGCAAATACCTGCCGCAAGGCCTTCGTCCCGCGCGGCGCTTCACCGCACGCACCATCAGCATCGCGACCCAGGAACTGGCGACCTTGCTCGAAGCGGGCCTGCCGCTCGACCGCGCGATCGAAATCCTTGTCGGTTTGGAAGAGACCAAGCATCTGCGCGGCCCTCTCGATATCGTGCTCGCGCGGGTGCGCGACGGCATGAGTCTGGCCGACTCTTTCGCGGCGGCGGGAATTTTCCCGAAATCCTACATCACCATGGTCCGCGCCGGCGAGCTCGGCGGCAATCTCGAGCGCACCTTGCGGCGGCTGGCCGATTATCTCGCGCGCGCCTCCGCCATCCGCGACACGATCATCTCGGCGCTGATCTATCCGGCGATCCTGATGTGCACGGCGGGGCTTTCCATCGTCGTCATCCTGGTTTTCGTGCTGCCGGAATTCACGCCGCTGTTCGCGCAGGCCGGCAAGGCGCTGCCGTGGTCGACGCAGATGGTGATGGGCGCGGGCGCGTTCCTCGCCAGCGACTGGTGGCTGATCCTGCTGGTGGTGGCGGGCGCGATATTCCTGTTCCGCCGCGCGATGAAGAACCCGCGCTACCGCCATGGCTGGGACGTGCTGCTGCTGCGCGTGCCGGTGCTGGGCAATCTGCTGCTCAAGATGGACATCGAGCGGTTCGCCCGCTCGCTGGGCACGCTTCTGTCCAACGGCATCGCGCTGCCGCAGGCGCTGATGATCACCAAGGAGACGCTCGCCAACGGCGTGGTCGCCAATGCGGTGGGCGAGACCGCCGCCAGGCTCAAGGAAGGCGAGAACCTGGCCGACCGGCTGCGGCAGACCGGCATATTCCCCGCCATCGCGCTCGATCTGGTCCGCGTCGGCGAGGAGACCGGACGGCTGGACGAGATGATGCTAAGACAGGCCGAACTCTACGAACGCGAGATCAAGCATTCGGTGGACCGGCTGCTGGCGCTGCTGGTTCCGCTGCTCACCGTGTTCATGGGATTGATCGTCGCGGGCCTGATCGCCTCCATCCTGCTGGCGATCCTCTCCGTGAACGACCTGGCAATATGAGGCTCGCATGAAGACCCGCAAAAATCTCGAGCGCCGCGGCGAGGACGGCTACACGCTGATCGAGCTGCTGGTGGTGCTGGTCATATTGGGCCTGCTCGCCACCGTGGCGACCACCCAGATGCTCAAATACCTTTCCAGCGCGAAGCTCAGCACCGCGCATACCGAAGTCGAAAGTTTCGGCACGGCGCTCGATCTCTACAAGCTCGACGTCGGCCGCTATCCCACCACGCAGGAAGGCCTCAACGCGCTGCTGACCAATTCCGCCGGCATCGACAACTGGAACGGACCTTATGTGAAGGCGACGACGAGCCTCAACGATCCCTGGGGCAAGCCTTTCATCTATCGCTCGCCGGGAGAGCACGGCGAATACGATCTCTACAGCTACGGACCAACCGGTGAAGGAACCAATGCTGCCGATCCGCCCGTCAAGAATTGGCGATGACGCCGGCTACACGCTGGTCGAGCTTCTGGTGGTGCTGGCCGTCATCGGCCTCGTCATCCTGAGCGTGCCCACGCTGCTGTCCGCGGCGCGGCCGGCGGTCGAGGCCAAGGCGGCGGCGCGCCTGCTGGCGCAGGATCTGAGCACCGCGCGCCAGACCGCGATCCTCAAGCGCCGGGAGACCGGCGTCGTGCTGAATGCGCAGACCGGCCGCTACGCGCTGGCAGGCGGGGTGCTGCGCGAATTGCCCAAGGGTGTGTCGCTCAGCTTTCGCGCCACCGCGGGCGGCGGCAACACGATCCTGTTCTATCCGGACGGCAGCTCCACCGGCGGCATCGTCGATATCGGCGACGCCGCGCATCGCCACCGCATCATCGCCCATTGGCTGAGCGGACGGATTTCGCTGGATGAATAAGGACGACCGGGGATTCACGCTGGTCGAGGTGCTGGTGGCGCTCGCCATCCTCGTGATCTCGCTGGCGGTCCTGCTCAAGATCATCGCGACCAATCTCGACCGTACGCGCCAGGTGCGCGATGAGACGACGGCAGCTTCGCTGCTGCAATCGCTGCTCGCGCAGACCGGAACCTCCATTCCGATTTCGGCAGGCGACAGCGCCGGCGTGTTTCCGGGCGGCTATGGCTGGCAGCTGCATGTCGAGCCCGATGGCGACTATGCGCCCGGTTCCACCGTCGCCGCGATGACGGTGGTGGCGACGATCCGCTGGCAGGACGACGGCCGCATCTATTCGCGCTCGCTGACGACGCTGCGCGCCGTTCCCGTCCCGGTCTCGCAATGAAACGGCGCGACGCGGGCTTCACGCTGCTCGAGCTTCTCGTCGCGATGGCGCTGCTGGCGCTGCTGATGGTCCTGCTGTTCGGCGGCTTGCGCTTCGGCGCGCGCGCCTGGGACAGCAGCCAGGCGCATTCCACGGGCATGGACGAAGTGCGGCTGGTGCAGGGCGAGCTCCAGCGCGAGATCGAGCAGGCCTATCCATACTGGTTAACCACCGATCCGCTGAATCCGTCGATCGATTTCCACGGCGGCCCGGATTCGATGAATTTCCTGGCGCCGGCGCCCCAGGTCGTTGCCGGCGGCGGCCGCGCCCGCATCGCGTTTGAACGCCGGGGCGATGGACGGTATGAGCAACTCATGATGCGCGCCGAGCCGGAACTCTCATCGGGTGAAAATGCGTGGGAGGAACCGCTCCTGCGCGACATCGCGTTCGTCGGCTTTTCCTATTACGGATCGGAAAACCCCGATGAGCCAGCCGTCTGGCACGACCGCTGGGACGGCGGGCGCGCGCTGCCGACGCTGATCCGCGTGCATGTCGAGTTTCCCAAAGGCGACGCGCGCGTCTGGCCGGAATTGATCGTGGCGCCGCATATCGTCGTCGACGCCAATTGCAACTACGACCCTTCGACCAAGCGCTGCCAGGGCCGCCAATGAGCAGCGGCGGGCTGAAATATCGCTGGGACGACACCTGGTCCGGCTTTCAGGCCGGCTGGCGCTGGTGGACAGCCGAACTCGCCGCGATGATGCCGGAACACTGGCGCAAGGCGCTGGCGAGCAACGATCCGGTCATCGCCATAGACGTCGGCGATGGCGACGTCGTCGTCCGGCGTTTTGCCGCCGATGGTGCGCGGGAGATCGCGCACATCCCGCGCGCCCAGTTCGATGCCGCCACCCTGCGCCGCGCGGTCGAGCCGTTTCTGGCGCAGAACTGGATGCTGCGCGATTTTTTCGTGTTGCGTATTCCCGATGCGCTGGCGCTGGGCCGAACGCTGTCCTTGCCCGGCAAGGGGCGGAATCTCGATCACATACTCCGCCATGAGCTCGACCGGCAAAGCCCGATCGATCGCGACCATGTCTATTACGATTTCCGCGTACTGCAGCGCCAGACCAACCAGGTCGATGTCTTCATGCGCATCACGCGGCGCGACGCGGTGGATAGCGCGCTCGCGGTGTGCCGCGCGGCCGGTGTCGAGCTCGCGGCCATCGCCTTTGCCGGCGACACCCAGCCGGCGGATGGCGGCATATTCCCGGTCGATCCGCGCGCATCCCTGCTGATGCGGATACGGCGGCGGCTGGTGCCGGGTTTGGCCGCGCTGGTCACGGTGCTCGCCATCGGCGCGCTCGTCGGCGGCTATCTGCGCAACCAGGCGGCGGCCGACGATCTGGCCGATCGCGTCGACCAGGCGCGCGGCCGCGCGCAAGTGATCGAGCGGCTGCATCACGGCATCGAAGGCGCGCTCAACCGCTCCGCATTCCTCGCCCGGCAGAAGCAGAACCTGATGCTCGTGCGGGTGCTCTCCGAGGTGACCCGCGTGCTGCCCAACGGCAGCTGGATCTTCGATTTCGAATATCGGGGCGGCGAGGTCCGCATCAGCGGCTTTTCGGATTCCGCCTCCTCGCTGATCGCGCTGTTCGACGCCTCGCCGCTGTTCACCGACGCGCAATTTCGCGCCCCGCTGATGCAGGGCAGCACCGCCGGCCAGGAACGCTTCGACATGTCGTTCAAGATCCGCAAGGGCGCAAGCTGATGGCGGTCGCGTTTCAGGGCCGCGGTGCCGCGCTGGCGATCCTTGCCGGCGTCGTTGTCGCATTCGGCCTGCTCGTGGTCTTTCCCATCGTGGAAATCTTCGCCGCGCAAAGCGACGACATCGCCCAGTCGCAGCAGATGCTCGCGCTTTACCAGGCGGAGATCGCGTCGCGTCCACGGCTGGAAGCGGAACTGGCGGCGCTCAATGCACGCGAAGCATCGAGCGCCGTTCTGCTGCGCGGCAACAGCGCGGCGCTGGCGGCGGCCAACATGCAGAGCATCGTCAAGCCGCTGATCGAAAGCCATGGCGGCCAGGTTCGCAGCGTGCAGAACCTGCCGTCGTCGCCGTCGAACGATCTGGAGAAGATCGACGTGCAATACGACGTCACGCTTCCCGTCGGCAGCGTGAAGGAAGTCGCCTATCAACTGGAGACCGGCGCGCCGTACCTGTTCCTCGACGATGTCGACATCAAGGTCTGGCAGGATCTGCAGACCGAAGGCTCAGGCAGCGAGCCGCCCAACGTCCAGCTCCATTGGACCATCGAAGGCTATCGCTGGGCGGGTGCGCCATGAACCTCGCGATGCCGGGAAGCCTTGTCGCGATCGCGCTCGGATTGGGCGGGCTGATCGCCTATCAGGCGCTCGCGCCGATCCCCGCAATCGAAGTTCCGCCGCCGCCGCCGTCAGCGCGTGTCGATGTGACGGCGTCGGCATTATCCCAGCCGGCCGTCCTCTATGTTCCGCCGCCCAAGGAAGATTTTGCCGCCATCAACGAGCGCTTCGCGTTCAGCCCGACGCGGCAGGCCGTCGCCGAGCCGTCCCAGGCCACCGGCGTCGATGTTGCGCCGCCGGAAGTCACCCTGGTCGGCGTCATCATCAGTCCGCAGAAATCGGTCGCGATCCTCAAGCCCGGCGGCGCGGCTCTGGCTATCAGCGCCGTGATCGGGCAGATGGTGGACGGATGGCAGCTTGTCCGCATCGAAGCGGGCCGCGTAGTATTGCATGCCAACACGACGGATTATGAAATCCGGTTAAGATCGGGGCAAGCATCGGGATCGCCGCCAGGGGCGCAGCCGGGAACGGGCAACAAGGCGCCCGCATCGGCAGCCGGCGGCAATCTTTGACGGATAACGTGGAATGACGATGACGGCGCAAACGGGACGCGCATGCCGCTGGGTTGCCGGCACGATGCTTGTTGTGCTGTCCGCGAGTCTGGCCGCCGCCCAGCCCGCCGCGCCACCCCCCGCATCGGCCGCAACCGCGCCGCCCACGCCCATCGTCGATGCCAACGGACAGCCCATCGTCAAAAGTGCGGCGGAACTGGCGGCGGAAAACGGCCAGCCCGCGACCGAGATCATTCCC